>JAYVOF010000141.1:0-11667 GCA_043758105.1 Rhodospirillales bacterium
CTGACCGGGGACAAGACCCTGGTGATGCACGGTGACAGCGCCGGCGCCTATCTAGTGACGGCCCGCACTGCCGGTGAGCATCGGGCGCGGCACGGCATCGGCCTGTTCTGGGTCGCCGCCGACGCACCCGGCCTGACCCGGCGCGGCTATGCCACCCAGGACGGCCTGCGCGCCGCCGAAATAAGCCTCGACCACGTGCTCGCCGAACCGGTGGGAGATACCGCCGAAGCCTTGCCCGTAATGGAACGTGTGAATGACGAAGTGCTCGCAGCCACCTGCGCGGAGGCGGTCGGAGTCATGCAGGCGATGCATGACATGACTGTGGACTATCTTAAAACGCGGAAGCAGTTCGGTCGCGCCATCGGTGAAAATCAAGCGCTGCAACACCGCGCGGTCGATATGTATGTCTCACTCGAGCAGGCGCGCAGCATGGCGCACTACGCCACCATGATGTCGGTCGAACCCGACGCAACGGAGCGCGCCCGCGCCATGCACGCGGCCCGGGTGCAAATCGGCCGCAGCGGACGGCATATCGGGCAGGAAGCGATCCAGCTGCATGGCGGCATCGGCGTCACCATGGAATACGCGGTGGGCCATCACTTCAAGCGGATGACGGTGCTGGAGCGAAGCCAGGGCGACACCGACAGCCATTTGGCGGCGCTGGCCCGGCTCGGAGGATTGATCGTAGCCTAGCACCCCTTCACAATTTCTTCATTGTGATGTGCGTAAGATAGGCGAATAGATGCGCCCCCGCATCACATAGGGTCCAGTATGCGTCGTCTGTCTGCCCTCCTGCTGTTACTCGCGTCGCCGGTTTGGGCGCAGGAACCCGTCGCGTATGAGCAGTGTGAGGCGTCGATTGGCGTGGCGGAGAAGCAGGCCCGGATCCCCGCCAAGCTGATGCCAGCCATCTCCAGGGTGGAAAGCGGGCGGCTGGACCCGGTGACCAAACGGGTCCGCGCCTGGCCCTGGACCATCAATGTAGAGGGGACCGGGCATTTCTTCCCCAGTAAGGCGGAGGCGATCGCAGCCGTGCAGGCGCTGCAGGCGTTGGGACCCCGCTCGATCGATGTGGGATGCATGCAGGTGAGCCTGATCTTTCACCCGCACGCGTTCACGGATCTCGAGGACGCCTTCGACCCGCCGGCCAACACCCGATATGCGGCCCGATTCTTGGCGGGACTCTACCAACAAACCAAGGACTGGAATCTCGCCACCGCGGCCTACCACTCCCAAGACGCGGAGCGGGGGGAGGAGTATCAGCGCCGGGTGTTCGGACGGGTAATGACACCGATGCTGCCGGCCGGGGCCGGAACGCTGAAATCGGCAAAGCCCACCTCCCAACCGACAGCCTTCGCCGCGTGGGTCCCTCCCGTAAACCAATTCGCCGCCTTCGCAGGCTCGTTCACTCCGGCACCGCCAAAGCGGTAATCTGGACCAGCCAGCAAGCCCATTGTTCGTGCCGGAAGGCCGCACTGAAATAAACTCGATCTTTTTGTTCTGATATGACATCATTCCGGTATGCTTCATATCCGGAGGGTTCCATTGTGCCCGATTGTTCAAGACAGGCCCAAAAAGTCGATGAGATCAAGGCGGAGATCGCCGATCTGCAACCGGGTAACGATGAACCCGGGGCCGGCCCATTTCATCACCCGCCTGCCGCACTCAACGCCCTTCAACGAGCGCTGACGAAGGCCGAAATAGCCCTGTCCGCATGCCTGAACCAACCCGTCATCAGCACCCTGTTCCCGCGTTACCTCGTGACCAACATCCTCTATAATCCGCCCGGCAACGGCAGTGACACGACGTATGGGGCTGGAAGCTCCACCGGCGTCACAGTCCAGACAACGAACTCATTCAGGCTCGGAGCGTCGCTCGCCACCACGGGCAAATTCCTAGGTAATGGGCTCGATGCCTCGGTCCAGTTCAACGTGGGACCCAAAGACGGGAAGTCGTGCGAAATCAAAAAAGAACGGAGCTCGACACTCTCCCTGACCTCCAAAACCGATGCGATCGATCACGCCCAAGACTTATTCTTGATCTGGACCAACATCAGGGTCGATGCCGCGCAAAGCCCGGACCAGTCCGTCAGCCTGAGTGTCGGGGTTCGTGGTGCCGGCTTGAAAATGGACATCGTCTCCCTGACTGGGGCGGAGCTGTTGGACCAAAGATTGATCCCCGAGTTCAAGAAGCCGCATTTGAAAGCGCTCACGCCCGCCGACTACGCGACCATCGCCGCGCTGAACCCGCTACTGATCTCCGGCGCCCTGGACCCTGGCCGGTATCGCCTCGTGCAAAATATTGCGGCAAATGGACCGGATAACCCGGGCGACTCTATCCCAGGCCGGGGCATCGAAATCAGTGGTGAGATCGTGACGGGCACCATCTCCGGCACCGTCACACAGCTCAACGTCGCCGTCACGTTCGACACCGGCTTCAGCATCGGCGTCGCGAGCTCGAGCCTAAGCGTCGGCCTCACGTTCGAGTGGGATTATGAAACCTCACGGAACGTCACCGCCGGCGTCAAGGAGGCGGCCGGTGTTCTCCTCCGGTCCGAGACGGTGGGCTATCATAAATCCGTCGATGTCTATCAGGACACGATGTTCAACACCTTCGCCTTCGTCGAAAGTCCGGAGACTCCTGACGAGCCGCTTTCAGCCCTCACCGGAACCGTCACGGATGTCGCATCCAACCCGGTTTTCAACAGCCGCGTTGACGTTATTTTGTCCGATGGCGTCCGTCACACCACCTTCACCAATGCCCAGGGTGTCTATCGACTGTTTGTACCGGCCCAGGGCCAAGCAAAAATCAGCGTCGCTGATATCGTCAAAACCGTCGAATTAACCGGCGCGCCAATCACCGTTGCCTTCCAACCAGGGGCCGAATAACCGTTGCGACCGATAATGCTAACGCGAATCTCAAAGGGCCACCTCCCCGTAAGTGGCCCCAAGAGCCTCGGCTAACCCACGGCGCGGCGATACAAATGCCAGGTTGCATGGCCCAAGACGGGCATGGCAACGGCCAACCCCACAAACAGCGGCAAACAACCGAGCGCTAAGATCCCCGCCACGATCAATCCCCACACCGCCATCACGACCGGGTTGGCCAGCACCACCCGGACCGACGTCTGCACCGCCGTGCCCGGCCCCACGTTCTGATCGAGCAGCATCGGAAACGACACCACCGAAAGTGTCAGCACCACCACCGCGAATACAGCACCCGCCAGATTCCCCAACACTAACAAGGTGAGCCCCCGCGGACTATTCTGCAGCAACGTCAAGAACGAGCCGACCGAATCCGGTGCCATCTCACCGATCGTCCCGACGTAAATCGCCCGGGCCACGCCAATCCACAGCCCAAACAGCAACAGCAGCATGATACCGAGCGCCCCGATTGCCGGAAGGGCCGGGCTGCGGAAAACATCGAACGCATTGCGCCACGATACCGGAAGACCCGCCTCCCGCCGCCGGCTCAATTCGTAAAGGCCGACCGCCAGCACTGGCCCCAGCAGCGACAATCCAGCCACCAGTGGAAAGAACAACGGCAAAATCTGCCCGCCATCCGCCGCCCGCGCCGCCAGCAGGCCAACGACCGGGTAAATCACACTCAGAAACGCCAACTGGGTGGGGATCGCCATGAAATCGGCCCAACCATCGCGTAACGACCCCGTCAGATCGTCCATCGTCAATCGGCGGATCGCCGGCCGGGCCTGCGTCAAACCAAAAGTCGCAGCGTTCGACATCGTGAATGCTCCCTGGACGTTGCACGTGCGTTGCAAATGCCCAGGGAGGCTATCATCGGCGAAATCCAGAATGCACGTAAAACCGTACTCCGGACGGCCTCACTCAACTTAACGTTTAAGCGAGCGTCTCGCCGAACAAACCCGTCATCGCCGCCCAGGAGCGGGCATCCGCCGACGGGCTATAGCGGATCGCGTCCGGCATGTTGCGACTAGCGGCCTCGGGCGCGGTAAAACTGTGCACGGTGTTGCCATACAGGTGCATCTGCCAATCGACCTTCGCATCCCGCATCTCCTGCTCGAACGCATGGCGCTGATCATGCGGGATCATCGGGTCGTCGGCACCGATGCAGACCAGGATCTTACCGCGGATGTTATGCGCGTCCGTCTTGGGTGCCGCGGTGGCCAGGCCGCTATGGAACCCCACCGCCGCCTTGATATCCGCCCCGCTCCGCGCCAGTTCAAGCGCCATCGTGCCGCCGAAGCAGAAGCCGATCGCCGCCACACGGCCTGCATCCACCTCGGGCCGCGCCACCAATGCACGCAGCGCCGCCGACGCCCGGTCCCGGGTCCGGGCCGGCGCGCTGAACAACGGCGTCAACAGCCCGATCGCCTCCTGCAAATCCGTCACCAGCTTCGCATCACCATGCAAATCGCACGCGAGCGCGGCATACCCCATGCCGGCCAGGCGCTTAGCCTTGCCGATGGCATGTTCACTCAGGCCGAACGCCTCGGGAAACACCAGCACGCCGGGCTTCTTGCCCGTGCCTTCTACAAACAGCTGGCTGTGCATCGTCAGGCCGTCGGCCTGGTAGATCAACGTCTCGGGCACGGGCACACTCCAATAAAGAACGCCCGCCTTCAATCATTCCCCGCCGGTCGGCGCAAGTGACGCTTCGGCGGATAACGACGCCAGCTGGAACTCCCGGAACTGCTGCCGTAGCGCCAGTTTGTTGAGCTTCCCCGTCGCAGTGTGCGGCAGCGTGTCCACCACCACGACCTCATCCGGTATCCAGAATTTCGCCACCCGCCCGGTAAACATCTCCAGCAACGCCGCCGGATCCACGTGCTGACCGGGCTTCGCCACCACGATCAGCAACGGCCGCTCATCCCATTTCGGATGCCGCGCGCCCACGATCGCCGCCTCCGCCACGTCCGGGTGTTCGACCGCGATATTCTCCAATTGGATCGAGCTGATCCACTCGCCGCCCGATTTCACGATGTCCTTCGTGCGGTCGGTGATCTCCATCACGCCATGCGCATCGATGGTCGCCACGTCCCCGGTGGCGAACCACCCCTCCGCATTGGTCGCATCCGCCGCCGCGTTCATATACCGCTGCGTCACCCACGGGCCGCGCACCTCCAAATTGCCATAGGTCGCGCCATCCCACGGCAGCTCGGCCCCCGCATCATCCACGATCCGCATATCGAGCCCCGGCACCGCCCGCCCCTGCTTATACGGCATCCGCGCCGCCTCCGCCGGGGTCAGCCGGCCGAACGACGCCTTAGGCCTATTATAGGTACCCAGCGGGCTGGTCTCCGTCATGCCCCAGGCATGATCCACCTCGACATTATAATCCCGCTTGAACGTATCGATAATGACCGCCGGGCACGCCGAGCCGCCGCACACCAGCCGCTTCAACGTCGTAAGCGTGCCGCCCGTGGTGCGCAGATGCTGCAACAATCCCATCCACACCGTGGGAACTCCGGCCGACATCGTGACCCGCTCATCGTTCATCAGCGCCTGCACGCTCGCCCCGTCCAACTGCCGCCCCGGCATCACCAGGCTCGCCCCGACCATGGGTGCCGCATAGGGCATGCCCCAGGCGTTCACGTGAAACATCGGCACCACCGGCATCACCCGGTCCGTGGCGCGGGTGCAAAATACATCCGGCAGGTTCACCGCGTAGGCGTGGATCACCGTGCTGCGATGGCTATACAACACGCCCTTCGGCCGGCCCGTCGTGCCCGACGTGTAACAGAGCGCACTGGCGGTCCGCTCATCGAAGAACGGCCACGCGAAATCCGCGTCCCGCAACACATCCTCGTAACACAGCAACGCCTGACCCGGCGCCACCGCCACCGCCGGCATCTGCCCGGGGGGCGCCATGATGATCACGGCCCGGATTTTCGGCACCTGCGGCGCAATCTCCGCCAGCAGCGGCGCGAACACTGCATCGGCGAACACCAGCACGCTGCCGGCGTCATTGAGGATATGCACGATATCACTCGCCGCCAGCCGCGGATTGACCGTGTGGATCACCGACCCCATGCCGGACACGGCGTAATACAGCTCCAAATGCCGGTGCCCGTTCCACGCCAGCGTCGCCACCCGGTCGGACGGGCCGACCCCCAACCCCACCAGCGCCCGCGCCAGCTGCCGGGACCGATGCTCGATCTCCGGATAGGTGAAGCGGCTGATGCTGCCATCCGCCTCCCGCGACACGACCTCCCCGTCCCGGTGGTGGCGGGCGGCATGGGTCAGGATGCCGGAGATCAGCAGCGGCTGCGATTGCATCAATCCAAGCATTGGTCGTTTCCCTTAAAGCTTTGGCGCTACGATGGACCGGGCGCGCCCGGCTGTCACGCTATTGCCTTTCCCACCGGGCCTGGCATTTCTGAGTGCATCGGGGGAGGACGCGGACATGAAGATCGGCGTGATCGGCTTGGGCTCCATGGGCGCCGGTGCCGCGGCGCGCCTGGTGCACGCGGGACATGATGTGACGGGCTGCGACACCCGGGCCGGGGCAGTGCAGCATGTGGTGACCCTGGGTGGCACCGCGGCCGCGACACCCCAGGCACTCCCGCCCGGCCTGGACGCGCTCATCGTCTTCGTCGTGAACGCCGCCCAGGTGGAGGCGGTGTTGTTCGGGCCGGAGGGCTGCGCCGGGCAGCTCGCCGCCGGGACCGTCGTGCTGCTCTGCGCCACGGTCCCGCCGGCCACCGCGCGTGACGTGGCGGCACGGCTCGCGGCGAGCGGTGTGCTGATGCTCGACGCCCCCGTCTCCGGCGGATCGGGCGCGGCGGCGGCGGGCAGCATGACCGTCATGGCCTCCGGATCCGCCGCCGCGTTCGAGCGCGCGGGCCCCGTGCTCGACGCGATCGCTGCCAAGGTCTGGCGGCTGGGCGACGAAGCCGGGGCCGGCAGCACGGTCAAAATGGTGAACCAGCTTCTGGCCGGCGTGCACATCGCCGCGGCGGCGGAGGCAATGGCGCTGGGCATCAAGGCGGGTGCCGATCCACAGACTCTGTTCGACGTGATCTCCGTCAGCGCCGGGTCATCCTGGATGTTCCAAAACCGGGTGCCGCATATCCTGGCCGGCGACGACACGCCACATTCGACGGTGGACATCTTCGTCAAAGACCTCGGCATCGTGCTGGACGGCGGACGCGCCCTGACGATCCCCCTGCCGCTCTCGGCCGCGGCGCACCAATTGTTCCTGGCCGTGTCAGCCCTAGGGTATGGCCAGCGGGACGATGCGTTCGTCATCCGGTTCTGGGAGGCCCTGGCCGGCGTTAAATTGCCGAAATGAGGGCTCGACCGCGCCGCTCTCGAGCTAAAGCAGACCCAATTCCGTCTTCGCGTTGAACGTCGCCACCTGACCCAAATCCCCCACATGAACATGCAGCCACTGATCCGCCGTTTGATGCCCGGCGTCATGCAACGCCGACAAGAAATTCCATGACGTCGCACTCTTGGACACGAACCCCAACTGCTCCACGAACGCATCATTGCGGATCGCATGCAGGCGGATCGGCTTATACCGCCCGGTATAGGGCACGCCCCCCGCCGCGAGTTCGGCCAGCAGCCGGTTAATCGCTTCGATCGCATTCAGCTCCAGCACGATCGACGCGTTGAAAGAAATCTCGTTCAGCCGGTCCAAAATGCTGCGCGCGCCCTTCGGCGGCATGTTGTCGCGATGGAACGCGTTGACCAGCACCAGCAGCACATCCTGCGCGTGGGCCAACAGCGGGTTCAGCGCCGGGTTGGCGAGGTAGCCGCCGTCCCAATAGGGGTCGCCCTCGATCGTCACGGCCTTGAAGCCGCTCGGCAGCGCGGCGCTGGCGCGAAGGGCGTCGGTCGTGATGCCGGGCTGGGTAAACACCCGGCGGCCGTTGCTGGTGACGTTGGTCGCGGCGACGAACAGCCGGGGGCCGGCATCCGCGTTCAGCTGCGCCAATTCGGCCGGCGGAAACGCCTGGGTCACCAGCGGCGCGAGCGGGTCCGAATAGAACGGGTTGGTATAGGGCGACAACACCAGCCCCGCGGCCTCCAGCGCAATACCGACGGGCGAGTTGTCCAGGTTGAAACCGGAAAACCCCGGCTCTGGAAACACCAGGTTATTACCGGCCAGAAAACCCTGGCGGGACAGCGTGCGCCAGAACGTCTCGAGCTTGGCCCGGGCGCGGTCCGGGCCCCCTTGCACCAGGCCGCTCACGGTCAATGCCGCGTTCAACGCGCCCGCGCTGGTGCCGCTCAACGCGCTGATCAGCAGCCGCCCGGCCGCGACCTCTTCCAGCAAGCGGTCCAGCACGCCCCAGGTGAACGCGCCGTGCGAACCGCCGCCCTGTAGGGCCAATGCCACCGTCGGAATCATAACAGCCACTCCACTTGGCACTCATCGGCAATAGCATGGATTTCCGCCAGCAATCCGGGACCGACTGGGATGCCGTGCTGCATGCGGTGCCGGGCATGCGTGCGCTCCGGATCGCCAGCGACCTGCACCGGTCGCGCCGGGTCGATCGGGCGCGTCGCGCGCAGCGCGTCCGTGAAGGTCACGACGTCCGCCTCGAACGCCCCCGCCTCACGGAACAAATCGGGGTTCAACGCGAGAAAAAAGTGCCCGATATCCATGCCCTGCGGCTTCTTCGTGTGCATCGGGTCAGTGATCAGCGTGGCACCGGACAAACAGGCGCCCAAAATATTCACCATCGCGGCCAGACCATATCCCTTGTAGCTAGACCCCTCTGGCGAGCCGCCGAGCGAGGTGAGGAAACCGCCCTGAGCCACCTCATTCGGATCGGTGGACGGCATTCCGTCCTTGGTCAGCAGCCAGCCCGGCGGCGCGGCCAGGCCCTCATTCGCCCTGTTGCGAACCCGTCCGGCGGCGACGGTGGTGGTGGCCATATCCAGCAGGAACGGCTCGCCAGGGCGTCCGGGTGCTGCAAAAGCCCAGGGGTCAGTGCCGAGTCGCGCTTGCGCCCCGCCGGTGGGGGCCACCTGGATCAGCGACGCCGACGTTGCCACCATGCCCACCAGCCCGGCCTCCGCCGCCATCGCCGCATAGAAGCCGCACGCGCCGAAATGCGCCGAGTTATGCACGCACACCACCCCCACGCCGATCGCCTGTGCCCGGTTGACCGCGGCCTGCATCGCCTGCCGCGACGGCTCATGACCCAGGCCACCATCGCCGTCCACCAAGGCCGAAACCGGGGTCTCCCGGGACACCCGCGGCTCGGCCCGCATGTTCAGCCGTCCCGCACGGTGCCGGGCGCAATAAATGGGGATCATCGAAATCCCGTGGCTGTCGATGCCATGCAAATCGGACCAGGCCATCACCTCCGCCGTGCGCTGGGCAAAGTCCGCCGGCATGCCCCAGGCGCGGAGCAACGCCTCGATCTGCGCCCGATGCACCGCATAAGCCGCGCTCATGCCGCCACGAACGGGTTGCTGAGCGTGCCGACGCCGGTGATCTCGACCTCCACCACGTCGCCGGGTGCCAGCGTGGGAGACACGCCATCCGTGCCCATCCAGATCACGTCGCCGGGATGCAGCGTGAGATACCGGGTCATGGTGGCGATATAGCGCTGAACGCTGAACACCATGTCCGCCGTCGCGAACCGGGTCTGCACGGCGCCGTTCAGGCGGACGGTGGTCTCCATATCCTGCAGCCGCGCCTCCGTCTCGATCCAGGGACCCATCGGCTTGAACGTGTCGGTGTTCTTGGCGCGCCAGAACGTGCGGTCGGATTTCTGCCAGACGCGCTCACTCACGTCATTGCCGATGGTGTAGCCCAGCACGCAGGACAGCGCGTCCGCCTCAGTCAATTGCTTGGCCTGCCGCCCGATCACTACCGCGAGCTCACCCTCATACTGCACATCCGTCGCGTCCTCCGGGATCACCACGGGCTGATCATGCGCGATCAGCGCGTTCACGGCGCGGTAGCCCATGTCCGGCTGGTAGGGCAGCGCGAGGCCCATCTCCCGCGCATGCCCGGCATAATTCAGCCCGGCGGCGTAGAAGGTGCGCGGCATGAACGGCACCTCGATCGTGACGGCCGTCAGCGCGTGCATGCGCCCGGTGCGCACCGGCGGCGCGAACAGATCGCCGGCCATCTCATCGATGCGATCGCCGTCCAGCGCGCCATAGGCGGTGCGGCCCTCGGATGTGAAACGAACCCAGCGCATGACGTCTCCTCTTTCCGGGTAGGATGCGCGCCGATCGGGATGGGGCACAAGCCGCTCCCTCTCCCGCTGGCGGGAGAGGGCCGGGGTGAGGGTGGAGCCAGCGGCGAAGGCTTTTCAGCCTGGGACCGGCCCTATCTGATCGGCTGCCCTTTCTCACTCTCTTCCCTCCCGCCCCACGCCGCGCCATGATGCGCGCCACGCAGCGCAGCCTGCGAAGGAGGAAACCCGTGGTTCCGCGCCGCTCGCTATTGGCCGCCCCGCTCTTGTTCGCCCGGCCCGCCCGCGCCGCGGTGCCAGAGATCCGGTTCGCCCGGCAATTCTCCATGGGCTACCTGCAATTCAACGTCATGGAACGGCACCGCCTGCTGGAACAGCACGCCGCCCGGCGCGGCATCCCCGAAATCGCCGTCTCCTGGCTGACGTTCAACGGGCCGGACACGATGAATGGCGCGCTGATTTCCGACACCGTGGACGTCGTCTCGGGCGGCGTGCCCGGCATGCTGACTTTGTGGGCTCGCACGCGGGGCTCAGCGCAGGAGGTGCGGGGCATTTGCGCGCTGAGCTCTCAGCCTTGCCTGCTCAACACCCGTAAGCCCGAGCTGCGCACCATCGCGGACCTGGGCGAGACGGACCGCATCGCGCTGCCGACGGTCAAGGTCTCGATCCAGGCCGTGACGCTGCAAATGGCGGCGGCCAAGCTGTTCGGACCCGCCGAGTTCGCAAAACTGGACCCGCTCACCGTCTCCATGTCGCCGCCCGACGCCACCATCGCGCTGCTGGCGGGCGGCACCGAGATCGACTGCGCGTTCAGCGTGCCGCCCTACCAAAACCAGCAGCTGGAAAAGCCCGGCATCCACACCCTGCTGAATTCGTTCGAGGTCGCCGGCCCGCACTCGTTCACCCTGGCCTGGACCAGCGCCCGGTTTCGCGAGCGTAATCCGGTGCTGTATCAGGCGCTGCTGGCGGCGCTGACCGAAGCCACGGAAATGGTCAACGCCGACCGCGCCGCCGCCGCCCGGCTGTGGATCGAGGACACCAAGTCGAAACTCGCCCCCGACAAGGTCATCGCCGTGGTCACGGGCCCCGAAGTGCGCTGGACCATGACGCCGGAAAACACCATGACCTACGCCCGCTTCATGCACAAAGCCGGCACGCTCAGGGCGGAGCCGGCGCAGTGGCAGGATTTATTCTTCCCAGAAGCCCACGCCACCCAAGGCAGTTAGGAACGCCCATGCTCAGCATCGAACCGAACGACGCCGTGTTAGGGGCCACGCTGCACGGCCTGGACCTGGCCCAGCCCCTGGCCGAACCCGATTTCCGCGCCGTGTTGGGCGCGCTCGGCCAATACGGCGTGCTGCGTTTCCCGGCGCAACATATCGACGCCCCGGCGCTGAAGGCGTTCGCCTCCCGCTTCGGCACGCTCGAGGTCAACGTCGCCAACACGTATCAGGAGCCGGGCCATCCGGAGGTCATGATCCTGTCCAACATGGTGGTGGACGGCAAGCCCGTCGGCCTGTCGG
>JAYVOF010000142.1:0-28474 GCA_043758105.1 Rhodospirillales bacterium
CCACCTTCCCATTCGGTCAACTTGGACGGCCCAATAGGGCTCGCACCGAAACATCTTCATGGATATCGGGCCAATGCAGTCGGTGACCGCGCCCAATCAACTCCCAATGCGAGCGCTCTTCTGGGGAAGCGTCCCGAAGGCGCGGAGACCACGCCAGCGGCGCACATAGGTCGCGCCCATCCAACAGGATAACGACGACAGCACTCTTGGGCACGCTTACGTCAGTCGAAGTGGGGCATCGTTCCATCCTGCTCGCTGGAGCTTGCCCTTGGAGCTTCGCACGGTTGAGGGCTATTTAGGTTCGCCTAACCCGCCGAGACCGGCGGGTTCGCGACCCTACTTGCTGACGGGCCGCTGTCCCGGGCCAGGGTTGGTGCCGGATTCCGCACCGTTCACGCCAGGTACTTTCTCGGCACTGCCACCCTTTTGCCCGGCTTGCTCGTCCTTCATCGCCGAGCCCGCACCCTTGCCGAGCGTATCGGCTTGATGCGGCGTGGCACCGGTTTGGCCGCCAGCACCGAGCGTAGTGGGGCTGCCGGCGGCCGGCCCCGTGGTCACCCCGGTTTGTTGGGCCATGCTTGGCGTGGCGAGCAGAAGCGTCAAAGCGATGGTGAGGCGAACCATGGTTGCATTCCTTTCCCGGATTGCCAGCCTCTGCGGCCGGTCGCCGCAATCAACGCGCCGGCGTCGCAGACGTTTCCTGTGCCGCTATAGACCTGATTGCCAAAGCATCTATCTTTTACCGATGCCTCACTTTCCCCCCGCCATCATCTGGTTTCGCCAGGATCTACGTCTGCATGACCACCCCGCGCTGTTGGCGGCGTTGGTCGGAAGACGTGCGGTGGTGGCCGTCTATGTGTTGGATGATACATCTCCCGCCCCGTGGGCGCTGGGGGGAGCGGCACGGTGGTGGCTGCATCACAGCCTTGTGTCCCTCGATGCCGCATTGCGGCTCCGCGGCGGCGCGCTCGTGGTACGCCGGGGCGCAGCCTGCCACGTGTTGCCGGCGCTGGCGCAGGAGGTCGGGGCGACCGAGGTGCATGCCGGGCAAATGCATGAGCCGTGGGCGCGGCAGGCCGACGCGGCGACTGGGGACGCGCTCCGGGCCGTGGGCGCCACGCTCACGCTGCATCGGACGGCCACGCTGTTCGACCTGGATGCCGTCCGCACCAAAACCGGCGGCATCTATGGCGTGTACACCCCCTTCGCCCGCACCTGCCGGTCGTTGACGGTGGACCCGCCAGTGTCGCCGCCAGAACACGTCAAAAGCCACCCCGTCCCCTCCGACCGGCTGGAGGACTGGGCGCTGCTGCCCACCACGCCCGATTGGTCGGCGGGTTTCAGCGAGATTTGGGAGGTCGGGGAGGACGCGGCCCAGCGCCGCCTGGCCGGGTTCCTGGACCGCGCCGTCCACCGCTACGACACCGGGCGCAACCTCCCCGGCCAGCCCGGCACCAGCATGGTCAGCGCGCATTTGCATTGGGGTGAGCTCTCGCCGCGCCAAGTCTGGGCGACAGCACGCCAAGCGGCAAATCAGACGGGCGAGGGGCTCGAGGTGTTCCTCGGTGAAATCCTCTGGCGCGAATTCGCTGCCTATTTGCTGTGGCACAACCCGCATATGCCGGAGCAGCCGTTACGCCCAGCCTTCGCCGCCCTGCCCGTCCGCCATGTGGCGAAGGAACTGCACGCCTGGCAGCGCGGCCAGACCGGGGTGCCGATCGTGGACGCCGGGATGCGGCAATTGTGGCATATCGGCTGGATGCACAACCGCGTCCGCATGATCGCCGCGTCGTTCCTAGTCAAACACATGCTGATGCCCTGGCAGGCCGGCGAGGCATGGTTTTGGGACACGCTGGTGGACGCGGACCTCGCCAGCAACAGCGCGTCCTGGCAATGGGTCGCCGGCTGTGGCATCGACAGCCAGCCGTTCTTCCGCGTGTTCAATCCCGTAAGCCAGGGCGAAAAATTCGACGCGGACGGCGCCTATGTCCGCCATTGGGTGCCGGAATTAGCTCGCCTGCCCAACGCGGCATTGCACGCCCCGTGGACCGCCGGCCCGGACGTGCTGCGCGCCGCCGGCGTCGTGCTGGGCCAGACCTATCCGCGCCCGATTCTGGATTTGGCGCAGGGCCGGGACCGGGCGCTCGCCGCCTATCGTGACACGGTGCGCCGGGCGGCATGATCCCACCTGGCTCCCCGTTGCGCATCATCGGTGACGTACACGGTGACCTGCGCGCGTTTTCGGCCGCGACCAACACGGACCGGTTCATCGTGCAGCTGGGGGATTTGAGCGACCACGGGCCGGACAGTGCCGGCGTGCTGCGGATGATGTTCACACTGCTGGATGCCGGACGCGGCTTGTTCATTCTGGGCAACCATGACCGCAAGCTCGGACGCGCCCTGGCCGGCCAAGCCGTGCGCTCCGACGCGGCGCTGCAGGCCACCCTCACCCAGCTCGACCCGGCGTTGCGTGAGCGCGCGCTGTTTGAGGTCGGCCGCGCCCCGGCGTGGCTGGTGAACGGTGCCACCGCCTTCGTCCATGGCGGCTTCCACCCCGCGATGCTGAGCGAGCCGCCGCCGCCGCCCTTGGGTCGCGTGGACCCCCTGCTATCCCGCGCGCTGTTCGGCGAAACCACCGGGCGGATGCAGGCGGATGGCTACCCGGAACGCGTGCTGCGCTGGGTGGACCGCATCCCGGCCGGCCTCACGGTCTATTGCGGGCACGACCAACGCAGCACGGATGGCCGTCCCTATCGGCGGACCGGATCGAGCGGCGGGACGGCGGTTTTCCTGGACACCGGGGCCGGCAAGGGCGGACATCTGAGCTGGATCGACCTACCGGGCGAGTGATCCCGTCATTGCGCGCCGCGGTTTCGGGGGGGTGGCACCAGGGACAACAAGCGCGCCGGTCGCCCCTGGATTGTTTGGCCAAGCGGCTCGCAATGACGATTAAGCCGGCATCCGATGCAGCGCACATAGCTTGTTGCCATCCGGATCACGCAGATACGCGAGATACAAGGCGCCCGTGCTGCCCTGGCGCACGCCGGGTTCGTCCTCGATGGCGGTCCCCCCGTGCTCGACCCCGGCCTTGTGCCACGCCTGGGCCTCGGCCGGGCTTGCGGCGGTAAAGCCGATCGTGCCGCCATTGGCACCGGTGGCGGGTGCGCCGTTAATGGGCGGGGTGATCATCAAGACGCCACCCTTATGCACATAGACCAGCCGCCCGTTGCGATCCACGACGGCCGGCTTTCCACCAATCGACCCGAGCAGGGCGTCGTAAAACTTCCTCGACCGTTCAATATTATCACTGCCGATCATAATGTGGCTAAACAACCGCATTCTCCTTAATCGTCATCACCGTCATTGCGAGCCCCTTAGCGAAGCAACCCAGGGGCCACTGGAACTACTGTGCGGCAGCACGAAACCGCGCATACTCGCGCACCCGATTCGGAAACTTCCGCCAGGCCGACGTCCCCTTATAGCGCGCAAACGCCGGAACCTTCGGCCGGGCCACGCTGCGAACGGGCTTGGGGGAGGCCGGGGCTACGGCTGAAACAGGGTTAGAATGGTCGCTCATGGAAATTCTCCTCGTGGGTAGGGCGCTTTCAGACCACCGCGCGGGTGTGCTGGCAAGCGCTTTAGGCCCCGGACGCTACCCGGCGATAGAACAACACCTCCAAACCCGGCAGGAATTCACACAGCGTCTCGAAATGCGCATCTTCGGTTACCACGCAGACGCCCGCCTTGCTGGCCAGCACGGCGGCAAGTGAGTCGCTGATCAGCTCCACCCGATCGAACGCCGTTGCGATCTGGCCGCCGGCGCCGGCCAACGATTTTGCCACGCGGCCGGCCAACTCCCCCGCCTGGAGCCAGTCGGCATCCTCCGGCACGAGGACCTTGGCGGGGTCGATGGTAGAAAGCAGATTTTCATAGATTCGGACGACCAGCGCGGTATTGGGGTGACCGGGATCAAGGCGGCCGCGCACCCACGACAGCTCGGCGCGAGTTGGCGCACCCACAAAAAGACGCGGCAAAATTTCCATGAAGCGGCGCAGCATCGGCGGGCCGCGACCGGCGAGGGCGTTGATGAAAACATTGGTGTCGAGCAACACCGGTGTTTGTGGAACACTTTCACCCAGCGTCAGCCGCGGCACCTATAAATCGATCTGATCGAGGATCGTGGCATCGACATCGGCCAGGACACCCCAGTTCTCAGAAAGCCAAGCCCCAAGCCGGTCCTCGGTGGCCAGGGCCGCCAGCGCCGCGGTAATCACGACCGCCGGTGAGGTGCTGCCGACCCGCTTAGCCGCCGCGTCGAACAGGGCCGGCGAAACCTTGGCATTGAAATGCTTAGTCTTTCGTCCGGATAGCAAGCCCATCGCCTGTGCAATTTGCAGCGTGGCCGAGTCCGTTGCCATCGAGCTTCTCCGGTAATACTGATATGCATATATGGTATTACTTCCAGATTAGCTTTACTATCATGAAACCGCTGCCCGCCTGTCCACCCGCGCCACCCGTCCCAACAGGTACTCCACCTCCGCCATCGCCGCCGCCGAGAGCCTCATGCCCGGGTTGCGCTGCGTATCATGCGCGATCACGCCGCGGCGCATCAGCACGTATTTGCGAACCGCCAGGCCCAGCGGCCCCTGCTGCTGCTCATACCGTAGATACGGCAGATGCGCGTCGAACAGGTCATGCGCCGCGTCCCGTTGCCCGGCGGCCGACAGCCGGACCACGTCCACCAGCATTTCCGGGAACGCATAGCCGGTATTGGCCCCGTCCACGCCGCGTTCCATCTCGAAATCCAGAAACAGCCCGCCATTGCCGACCAGGATGGCAATCGGCCGCATCGTCCCGTCCCGCTCGAACCCACGCAGCGTCGTGACCTTCTCGAGCCCCGGCCAGTCCTCGTGTTTCAGCATCACGCAGGACGGGTTTTCCATAACGATCCGCCGGATGACAACGGGCGTCATCACGACGGAGAAGGTCAGCGGATAATCCTGCAACACGAACGGCACGTCCGCGCCGATCGCCTCCGAGGCCTGCCGGTAATACGTGACGATCTGGTCGTCGGTGCGCAGCGTGTGGGGTGGCGCGATCATCACGCCGGCGGCACCCGCCTCCATCCCCTCCCGCGCCAGCGCCCGCATGGCGGCGAAGCCCGGCGCCGTCACACCGACGATGATGGGGATGCCGGCCTGCCGGATCACCCGCCGGGCGATGCCCAGCGCCTCGGCCTGATCCAGCTTCTGCGCCTCGCCCAATTGTCCCAAAATCGTGATGCCGCTGCTGCCGGCGCCCACGAAGAATTCGGTCATGCGGTCGAGCGACGCCTCGTCCACGCGTCCGTCCGGGTGAAAGGGGGTGGGGGCGATCGGGATGACGCCCTTGATGGCGGTGGTGAGCGGCACGCGCGGTCTCCTGCTGAGGCTCCAGATTTGGGAATTGGTAGAGAGAGTGCGCCGCCCCGCCAAGCGGCCGCGGGACGTCCATTTCACGAACCCGCGCCCACCCGGTGCGTTGTGCGGATTATGGACGGATTTTTCGAACGGGTGGCGGCCGCGGCGGACGCCACAGGGGACCGGGCGGCGACCCTGGATGACCCCTGCCAATACCCATCGGCGGAGATCGATGCGCTGCATGGCGCCGGCGTGCTGGCGGCGGTCGTGCCGGTGGCGGAGGGCGGGTGCGGGTTCGGCACCGCGCCGGACGGGGCCGATGGGGCATTCCGGATGCTCCGCTCGATCGGACGCGGCAACCTGTCGGTCGGGCGATTGATCGAGGCGCATGTGAACGCGCTCAAGTTGATCACCCTGTATGGCAGCGCCGGGCAAACCGCGCGCGCCAGTGCGGACGCACGAGCCGGCCATTGCTTCGCCCTCTGGGTCACCGAGACGGCGGCGCCGGTCCGGCTGATCGACGGCCGGTTATGCTGGTCGAAGCAGTTCTGTTCCGGGGCCGGTTACACAACGCGTGCGTTGGTGACGGCCTGCCAGCCGGACGGCGGGACGGTGCTGGCCATCGTCACGCTCGACCCCGGCACCCGCCCGGCCGCGGACCCGATTCGCCTACAGGGCATGCGCGAGGCGGTGACCGGCACGATGGATCTCACCGGGCTTACGGCGGACATCGTCGGCGCGCCCGGTGATTATCTGCGTCAGCCGGAGTTTTCCGCCGGGGCCTGGCGCACCTCCGCCGTGACGCTAGGGGGCCTCGATGCCCTAGTGGCGGCCGTGCGCGCCGGCTTGGTCGCCCGCGGACGCGCGGCGGATCCACATCAGCTCGTGCGTCTGGGAGAGTTGTTCGCCGCCCAGGAAACCTGCGCGCTCTGGGTCCAGCGTGCCGCCCGGATTGCCGAGCAGGGGTCGGGCGATCCGGGCGCCGTCGCGGCCTATGTGAACCTCGCCCGCGTGACGGTGGAACGCACGGTGCTGGCGGCGCTGCAGACGGCCCAGCGTGCCCTGGGGCTGGGGGCGTTCATCGTCGGGTCCCCGGCCGAACGCCTGTTGCGCGACCTCGCGACCTATCTGCGCCAGCCCGCGCCGGACGAGACGCTGACGGAGGCGGCGGCGTTTTACACCCGGGCCGGAGGGATGCCGGAATGAAGGTGGGAAATGTGCTCGCCGCGTTCCGGGCGTTACCGGTGATGGCGCATGCCGGGCTGATCGGCCGCAATTTCGCCGTGCTCGCCCCGCATCCGGACGACGAGTCGCTTGGATGCGGCGGCGTGATCGCCGAGGCGTGCGCCGCGGGCTGCCCCCCCCACATCATCATCCTGACCGATGGTGCGGCCTCCCACCCCGGGTCGAGCCACTTTCCGCCCGAGGCTGTCGCGGCCCTACGCGCGGAAGAAGCGGTGGCGGCGGTATCGGAATTGGGCGTGCCGCGCGACCGGCTGCATTTCCTGCATGAACCGGACGGCCACGCGCCCCACGACGCGGACGGGCTGACCCGCGCGGCCAGCGCGGTCGCCGGGATCGCCCAGGGTTGCGACGCGGTGCTGGTCACGTGGCGGCACGATCCGCATGGCGACCATGTGTCGGCGCAAAAGATCGCCCGGCGTGCCGCCACGGCGCTGGGTGCCCGCCTGTTGGAATATCCGGTGTGGGGCTGGACCCTCCCGGTCGAGGCGACGCTGCCGGATACGGCATGGCAGGGGGGGCGGGTCGAGATCTCGGCCCATTTGGCGGCCAAGCGCGCGGCGATCCGCGCCCACCGGTCCCAACATGGTGCCGTCATCACCGACGATCCGACCGGGTTCACCCTACCGGACACGTTTTTGGCACTGTTCGATACCGACTGGGAGATTTTCGTGGAGGCCCCGGGATGACCGGCCGCCAATCCTGGGCGGCCCCCGTTTTCGACCGGCTCTATGCCGAAAAGGCCGATCCTTGGGGCTTCGAGACCAGCGTCTATGAGCGCGATAAATACGCCGCCACCCTCGATGCCCTGGACGGGCGGCATTTCATCTCCGGTTTCGAGGCTGGCTGTTCGATCGGCGTGTTCACCCACGCCCTGGCTTCACGCTGCGACCGGCTGCTAGCGACCGACATTTCGGAGGTGGCGTTACAGCGCGCGCGGGTCCGGTGCTGCGACCAGCCCACGATCGATTTCTTGCACGCCGCCCTGCCCGCCTCGTGGCCCGCCGCCAGGCACTACGATCTGATAACTTTCTCGGAAATCCTCTATTTCATGGATGAGGCGGACATTCGGCAGACGGCAATGCTGGCGCGAGAGCATCTCATGCCCGGCGGCCTGGTGCTCACGGTCAATTGGACCGGAGCGACCAATACCCCGGTGACCGGCGACGCCGCGTCCACTATCTTCCACGCCGGATCGCAGCTTCACCTGGACCAAACCTGGCGGCATGCCTCGTACCGGCTCGATCGCTTCCTGGGGCCGCCGGCGGAGTAAGAGAGTGATATCGGCTCACGCCGTAGGGTGGGATGCGCTTTGGCATCCCACCATCCCCAACACCGTCCCCCCATCCTGACAATACTCAATGGTTTCCGCCCGGCACGCCTGCGCGTTTTGCCGCACCCGCGCCAAAAGCTCATCGGCAACCTTCTGCTGCCGGGTCACATCAGAGGCCAGCACGCGCTCACGGCGTAACCGCGGGCTGGTGGCCTCGATCGCGGCCCACGCGGTGCCGAAATGCGGACGCTCCAGCAGGCCGGACAAGACCGCGCCGTCGAGCCCAGACGCGCGTTGCAGGCCCTCGAGACCGCGCCCCCGGCGATACACATCCCGTGCCAGATGCCGCAGCGCGGCGCGAAACGCACAGGCCCGCGCGGGTTCGAGCCGGTCATCGAGGAACCGGTCCGGCGTCACCAGGCGCCGGCGGATCGTGTCCGCCATCCCGCCCACGGCCCGGCCCGCCAACCGGCCCGACACCACCACCCGGCATTCCGGCGCGTGCCGGACACGGGCGTCGATCTGCCGGAGTGCAGTGACGAACGCGCGATCCTCACCACACGGCACCGCCGGCAAGCCGCCCGCCGCACGATACGCCGCGACGGTCACCGCAAGGCTGGCGCCCGAGGCCTGGGTGTGCCGGGGCCAGGGATCGTCCGGGTCGGGATCGAGCCCCGCGTGCAGCGCATCGCAAGCGGAATCATACCCACATTCCAAAGCATCGGCCTCATGCAGCGCCATCGGAATGGCCCCCCAGTCCTGCGGATCGAGCTCCACCCACCCCGCCACCGCGTCCGCCCCCGCATGGAGCGCCGCGAGGTTGGCCCCGACCCACTCCGGGTCCACCCGGCCGTCGGCATCCGTGGTCAGGATGACCCCCGCCGCCCCCGCCCGCCGTGCGGCCTGATTCATCGCCAGACGCCGTGCATGCCCGGCATTGGCCCGCTCCGGCGGCAGCAGCATTTCGATCACATGCAGGGTGCTGTTCAGCCGCGAGCGCATCCCACGCGCGATCTCGGCCGACCGGTCTGTGCAATTATTCAGCAGCACGACGATGTGATCGGCCCGTCCACAAACCTGACGATCGAGCGCATCAAGGCACGCTTCAAGCCGGTCCTCTTCGTCCCGGACCGGCACCGCGACGGCGACCGTCCCAGGCCGATTTTTCTGCAAAAACGTTTGATGTCGCTCGATGCGCCACGGTTCGTGCTGTGCCATTTTCCTGCAACGCAGCAACGAACATAGTGTTTTCACGGGGTAGTACAAAAGCAGGGCTGACGCCCCTGTACAAAAGCAGGGCTGACGCCCCGGGCCCCGCGTGCCATATCCCGCGCATGGCATCCCCCCTTCTCCTGCTGCAAGACATCCACCTCGCTTTGGGCTCCGCCCCGCTGCTACAGGGCGCCGAACTCGGCGTAGGGGCCGGGGAGCGGATATGCCTCGTCGGGCGCAACGGGTCGGGTAAGAGCACGCTTTTGAAGATCGCCGCCGGCCTGTTGCAACAGGATGGCGGCACGCGCTTCATCCAGCCCGGCACCACCGTGCGCTACCTGCCGCAGGAGCCTGACCTCGCCGGCTTCGCCACCACGCTCGCGTATGTCGAGGACGGAATGGGCCCGAACGACGACCTGCACCGGGCACGGACCTTGCTGGATCAGCTCGGGCTGCAGGGGGACGAGGACCCGGCGTATCTCTCGGGTGGGCAGTTGCGAAGGGCGGCGCTGGCGCGGACGCTAGCGCCCAGCCCGGATTTGCTGCTGCTGGACGAGCCGACCAACCATCTGGACCTGCCGGCGATCGAGTGGCTGGAACAGGAATTGCGGTCCTTGCGCGCCGGCATCGTGCTGATCAGCCATGACCGCCGCTTGCTGACCACGCTGTCCAAGAGCCTCGTGTGGCTGGAGGCCGGGCAGACCAGGCGGATCGACCGCGGGTTCGAGCATTTCGAGACCTGGCGCGACGAGCTGGAGGAGCAGGCGGAGCGGGACACCCACAAGCTGAGCCGGCAAATCGTGCGGGAGGAAGACTGGCTCCGCTACGGCGTGACCGCCCGCCGTAAGCGCAACGTGCGGCGGTTGGGCGAACTGGGCGCGCTCCGGCAAAAGCGGCGGGAGATCGGCCACGGCAGCAGCGGCCTCAAAATGTCGGCGAGCGAGGCGGATGTGTCCGGACGGCTGGTGGCGGTGGCCGAGCATGTGACTCGCGCCTACATGAACGAGGGCGAGATGGGGCCGCCGATCGTGCGGGATTTGACGCTGCGGGTGCTGCGCGGCGACCGGCTGGGCATCATCGGACCGAACGGCGCGGGGAAGACCACGCTGCTGCGGCTGCTGACCGGCCACGATCAGCCGACCTCCGGCGAGGTGAAGATCGGCACCAATTTGCGCCTGGAAACCCTGGACCAGCAGCGCGCCAGCCTCGATCCGCTGTGCACGCTGCAGGACGCGCTGACCGGCACCGTGGGCGGCGATCAGGTCGAGGTGGGCGGCGAGCGGCGGCACGTGATCGGCTATATGAAGGACTTCCTGTTCAAGCCGGAGCAGGCGCGGACCCCGGTCGGCGTGCTGTCGGGCGGTGAACGCGGCCGGCTCACGCTCGCCATCGCCCTGGCCCGGCCCAGCAATCTGCTAGTGTTGGACGAGCCGACCAACGACCTCGACCTCGAGACGCTGGACCTGCTGCAGGAGCTGCTGGCGGATTATAAGGGCACCGTGCTGCTGGTCAGCCACGACCGCGACTTCCTGGACCGCGTGGTGACCAGCACTTTGGCGTCCGAGGGGGCCGGGCGGTGGATCGAGTATGCCGGCGGCTATTCGGATATGGTACTGCAGCGCGGCACGCCGGACGCGGTGGCGGCGGAGCGGGCCAAGGGCTCGCCCCCCAAGCGCCTAGCGCAGCGGGCGGCGAAGATGAGTTTCAAGGACAAGACCGCGCTGGAAACGCTCCCCGCCCAAATCAAATCCACCGAGTCCGAGATCGCCCAGCTACAGCGCACCCTCGCCAGCCCCACGCTTTATTCTAAATACCCGGCCCGCTTCCGCGAGGCGACCGAGGCGCTGGCCGCCGCCCAGGTTCGGCTGGTGCGCGATGAGGAGCGGTGGCTGGAGCTCGAGGTGATGCGGGAGAGCATCGGCGCCTGACCCCCGCTTGGAGTGTGGCGATCCAGGGGCAACATTCGCGCCCGTCGCCCCTGGCTTGCTTCGCCGAGCGGCTCGCAATGACGAGGCCAGAGAACCGGTCACGCCTGCTTTACGCCTGCAGCGTCAGCGCTACAGCCTCCCCGAGGAAAGCAAGCGTCCCGGCCGTCGCCCCCGACAGCGCCCGGCCATCGCGGCACGCCAGCGCCAGCAGCGCCGGGCAGCCGGGGAGGTTGAGACGGATCAGCGCCTCCCAGCGGGCCAAGGGGGCGGCTTCACCATGAAGAATCGGATCCTGGTGCGCCTCCCCCAGCGCCGTCTCCCGCCGGCCCAGCCGCGCCGTGACGGTGCCGGGTGGCACCCATGCAGCCCCGGGCCACGACCCCTCCGCACAGAGCCGGACGCCATCGAGGCGTAATAGGGCCGGGAGTTCCGCCAAGCCCGCCACCGGATCGGCCGCGCGAAACAGCGCCAGGACCGCCTCTTGCACCAGCTGTGCAAAGCCCTCCGCCGCCCGCCGGTCCATGGCGCCCGCCGCCGCAGCCTCCCGCGCGCGGTTCAGCATGGCCGCCATGTGGTCCGCGAAGGGTTCACCATGCAGCCGTCGCGGCGGCTCCAGCACGCCATAAAGATCCGGGTTCTGGGCGAGCCACCCTGGGTTCGCCCGCAGAAACGCCCGCACCTCCTCCGCCGAGGGTCCGTCCGTCCGGACGCCGGGGTCAGCCACCCGGACGCCGGGTGTGTGATTGCAAAGCCGGCCGCTTCGTCGCATCTCGGGGCATCATCACTCCTGGTGCGGATTTCGTGAGTAAAGGGCAAGAGCCTGAGCTGAGCCTACAGGTCGCGAGCCCGGCGCGGAAGCGGGTTGCGGTGCTGCTGCCGCGGCCGTTCCATGGCGCGTTCGACTACGCGGTGCCGGACGGGATGGCGCCACAGCCGGGTCAGGTGGTGCTGGTGCCGCTGAACCGGCGGGAAGAGGTCGGCGTGGTGTGGGACGGCCCATCCGATCCGGCGGTGACCGATGCGAGGCTCAAGGCGGTGACCGCCGTGCTGGACACCCCGCCGTTACCGGATGCGCTCCGCCGCTTCGTGGATTGGGTCGCCGCCTACACCCTCGCTATGCCCGGTGAGGTGCTGGCCATGGCGCTGCGCATCAACGCGCTCCGGCCGGAGGCACCGGCGCCCGGCTGGGTGACCGGCGTGCTGCCAGCGCGGTTGACGCCCGGACGGCAGCGTGTGGTGGCGGCGCTGGCAGGCGGGGCGCTGGGCATGGCGGAGCTGACGCGGCGGGCGGACGTCAGCCCCGCGATCGTGCGCGGCATGGCGGCGGCCGGACAGCTCGACAGCGTGGCGCTTCCGGCCCGGCGCTTGTTCGATCCGCCGGATGTCGTCCGTCCCGGCCCCGTGCTCTCACCAGAACAGGCCGCCGCCGGACAGGCGTTGCGTGCGGCGGTGGCGGCGCAGGCGTTTTCTGTGACGCTGCTGGACGGCGTCACAGGTTCCGGCAAGACCGAGGTGTATCTGGAGGCGGTGGCCGAGTGCGTGGCGGCGGGACGTCAGGCGCTGGTGCTGCTGCCCGAGATCGCACTCAGTTCCCAATGGCTGGAGCGGTTTACCGCCCGGTTCGGCGCGGCACCGGCGGTATGGCACTCCGACCTCGCCTCCCGCACCCGGCGTCTGACGTGGCGCGCGGTGGCGGACGGGGCGGCGCCGGTGGTGGTGGGCGCACGGTCGGCGCTGTTCCTGCCGTTCCCGGATTTGGGCCTCATTGTCGTCGATGAGGAGCATGAGACGGCGTTCAAGCAAGAGGACGGCGTGGTGTATCACGCGCGGGACATGGCCGTGGTGCGGGCCCGGCTGTCAGGCGCGCCAGCGGTGTTGGTCTCCGCCACACCGAGCCTCGAGACGCTAAGCAATGTGGAGGCCGGGCGCTATCGCCGGCTGTCGCTCACCGCCCGGCATGGGGGGCAAATGGCGGTCGTTTCGGTGATTGATTTGCGCGACCATCCCCCGCCGCGGGGGCGGTTCCTGTCGCCCGTGATGGTGGTGGCGGTGCAGGAGACGCTGGCCCGGGGCGAGCAGGCGATGCTGTTCCTGAACCGCCGGGGCTATGCGCCGCTCACGCTATGCCGGGTGTGCGGCCACCGGATGCAGTGCCCGAACTGCACCGCATGGCTGGTGGAGCACCGGGCGCGGCGCATCCTCACGTGCCATCATTGCGCCCATACCGAGGACATCCCGCCCACCTGCCCGTCCTGCGGCGCGGAAAACAGCCTGGTGCCGATCGGACCCGGCGTCGAACGCATCACGGAGGAGGCGGCGGCGCTATTCCCGGACGCCCGTCTGCTGGTGATGGCGTCCGACACCATGCCGGGGCCGCACGCGGCGGCAGAGGCGGCGCACCGGATCGAGCGGCGGGAGGTAGACCTCATCATCGGCACGCAGATCGTGGCCAAGGGCTGGCATTTTCCCCATCTGACACTGGTGGGCGTGGTGGACGCGGATTTGGGCCTGGCCGGCGGCGATCTCCGGGCGGCGGAGCGGACGGTGCAGCTGCTGCATCAGGTCGCGGGCCGCGCCGGCCGGGCGGAAGCGCCGGGGCACGTGCTGCTACAATCGTTTAGCCCGGAGCATCCGGTGATGCAGGCGCTGGTCGGCGGCGATCTGGCGGCGTTTATGGCGGCCGAGGCGGAAGGCCGCAAGCCCGGCCACTGGCCCCCCTATGGCCGCCTGGCCGCGCTGATCGTGAGCGCGGACACGGCGCAAACGGCGGACGAGCTGGCGCGCGAATTGGGCCGCGCGGCGCCGCATGGGGATGGCATGGTGGTGCTGGGTCCCGCCCCTGCCCCCTTGGCCATCCTCCGGGGCCGTCACCGCCGGCGGCTGTTGCTCAAGGTGCGGCGGGATGTGGCCGTGCAGCCGCTGCTGCGGGCGTGGCTTGCGAAAATACGGGTGCCGGGCACGGCGCGGGTGGATGTGGACGTGGACCCGGTGTCTTTTCTTTGAGGGAACGCCGACCTGCGTGGTAGCATTTGGCACGGAGGTCCAATGGGTATGATCCAGCTGTCTGCCGAGATTGAAAGCGCGATCGAACAGCAGGTTGCACAAGGCCGGGTGGCGAGTCCCGCCGAATTCGTAAAGGAAGCAGTGCTTCGTCTGCTGGAAGCAATGTCTAGCGAGCGTTACGAGATCGCCAGCGTGGTGGAAGCCGGAATGCGGGCGATCGATGCTGGTCGTTACCAAACAGTGGTGACGCCCGAGGAGTCCCGTGCACTCCATGACCGCCGGATGGAGCGGCTGGGCGCCCGTTTAGGCACTCCCGCTTAGGCACTCCCGCTTAGGCACTGGCGGGTGAATGGGTTACCGGCTTTCGGATGACGTCGAAGATCATATCGACGATCTGCTTTTGCATAGTGGCAGGGGCGACGGTATCGAGGCGGCGCGCCGGTATTCCGAGCTGATACAGCTGGTGATGGACCGGATTGGAGACGAGCCCATGATCATCGGCTCCATCGAAATTCCTGAGCTCAAAGGCATACGCGCCTACCCCATCCGGCTAAGCAAGCTCATGGCCGCGCGGGGCAGGCGCGTAGGTTCACCCCGACACCTGATGATTTACCGGGTCGCTCCCGACGGCGTGACCGAGATCTTCGGCCTAGTTCACGATCAAATGGTGCTGTCCGAAGCCGCGCGAAGAATGCTGCCGCCCGCCCACCCAACATCGTGACCGGCGCACTCCCGGACGGCGCGGAGGGATCATGCGAACGGCGCGGCCACCCCGGTCTGCTCCAGCCGGCGTGCGACGCGGAGGGCCAGGTCCTCCCGCCAGGGATGCGCGATGACCTGCACGCCGATCGGCATCGCGCCGTCCCGGACCGGGACCGCCACCACGGGAAGGCCGATGAAGCTGATCGGCTGGGTGAATATGCCGAGATTGGCCCGCACCGGCACCGGCACCGGCACCGGCACGCCGGCCAACTCCATCATGGTCTGGCCGATCAGCGGCGCGCTGCAGGGCGTGGCCGGGGCGAGCAGGATGTCCACCTCGGCCAGCGTCTCCAGCACCTGCGCCCGGAACCAGCGGCGGAACCGCTGGGCTTGCTGCACGAGGACGCCGGGCAGCAGGGCACCGGCGATGAGCCGGTCACGGACCGCCGGATCGAACTCGGCGGCGCGATGGCGGAGCCGGTCGAGATGGAGCGCCGCGCCCTCGCTGGCGGTGATGAGATACGCCGCCGCACGCGCCGGGCCCACCGCCAGCAGCTCGACCCGGCGTGTGGCACCCAGGGCGGCCGCGCACGACGCCACCGCCGCAAGCGCTTGATCGCCAGCGCCATGCTCGAAATACCCGCCCGCGATGGCAATGCGGCAATCGTGTAGGCCCGAATCCAGGCCGGGTACCGCGGGTTCCGGCGCGCGGGGATCGCACACCGGGTCCGCCGGGTCCGGTCCCTGCATCGCGTCATAGGCCAGGGCGAGATCGGCGACGCTCCGCGCGAACGGGCCCAGATGGTCCAGGCTGGCGACGAATGGGAAGGTGCCGGCACGCGTCAGGCGGCCATAGGTGGGCTTCAGCCCGAAGATGCCGCAGAGGCTTGCCGGCACCCGGATGGAGCCGTTGGTGTCGGAGCCAAGTGCGATCGGCACGAGCCCGCCCGCCACCGCGGCACCCGACCCGCCGGAACTGCCGCCCGTCATGCGCGCGGGGTCGTGCGGGTTGCGGCTCGCGCCGTCATGGACGTTTTCACCGGTAAAGTCATAGGCATACTCGCCCATGTTCAACCCGCCGATGAGCACGGCACCCGCGGCCTCCAGGCGCTGGATCAGCGGCGCGTCGCCGGTGGCGGGCGGGCGCGTGCGGTTAATGGTGGACCCGGCGCGGGTGGGTAGCCCCTGAATGTCGAACAGGTTCTTCACCGCAAACGGCACGCCGGCGAGGGGGCCCTTCACCGCCCGCGCGTCCACGGCCCGTGCCTGACTGCGGGCCCGGGCGGCGGTCACGTCGGTAAAGGCGTTGTAGGGATCGGCCTCGGCCCGGGCGATCGCGGCCTCGGTCACCTCCAGAGCGGTTTGGGTGCCGGACCGGACGCTGGCGGCGATCTCGGCCGCGGTCACGCGCGGAACACCGGTGCCGGCTCGGCCTCGTCCGGCAAGGGGCGGTCCAGCATGGTGCCCGCCAAGCGGAGCATCAGCTCGAGGTGGCTACGCACACTGGGCGTCCAGGCCGGGTCCAGCGTGATCCCGAGCTGGGCGGCGGCTTCGGTCACCCATTTGTCAGTGACGTGGGCATCGGTCATGTCGCCTCCACAAAGTGGCAGGCCGCCTCCCGCGCGCCCTCGAACCGGCGTAGCGCGGGCATCTCGGTGCCGCAACGGGGCACGCCGATCGGGCAACGGCCGTAGAAGCGGCAGGAATTGGGGTCGGGGTCGATCGGGCTGCGCGGTTCGCCGGCCGGCGGCGGGGCGTTCACTCTCATGCCGTGCAGCCGTGGTACGGCGGCGACCAGGCTTTGCGTATAGGGGTGCAGCGGGCGGTCGAACACGGTTTGCGCCGGGCCACTTTCCACGAGCCTGCCGAGATACATGACCAGCACCTGGTCACACAGCAGGCGGATCACGTTGAGGTCGTGGCTCACGAAAATATACGCCATGCCCAGCGTGGCACGAAGTTCCGCCAGCAATTTCAGCACGGTAACCTGCACCGAGACATCGAGCGCGGCGGTCGGCTCATCGAGGATCAGCAACTCCGGACGCGGCCCGACGGCGCGGGCGATCCCCACGCGGGCGCGCTGGCCGCCGGAAAGCTGATGCGGGAAGCGTCCGAGCAACGCGGGTTCGAGCCCACACAGGCGCGCCGCCTCCTCCGTCTTGTCCCGCAGCGCCACGCCGCGCAGGCCGCAGAGGCGGCGCAGTGGGTCGGCGATGGCGTCGGCGGCGGTGTGGCGCGGGTTGATGCTCTCATCGGCGTCCTGAAATACCACTCGGATGCGGGCCCGGTCCGGATCGGCGGAGAAGCGCCGGACGGGGGTCAGGGTCAGCTCGCGCCCATCGAACCGGATAATGCCCTCGGTCGGGAAGAGCCGGGCCAGCATGCGCACCAGGGTCGATTTGCCGCACCCGCTTTCCCCCACCAGCCCCAGCGCCTCGCCGCGACGCAGCGTGAAGCGCCCGTCATCGACGGCATGCACTTGGCGGCGTCCCGCAGGGAAGCGGCGGGTTAGTTCAGCGACATCGAGCAGGGGGTGCAGCACGCCACTTCCTAATTTCGTAGGGCCTGTTGAGCAGGGTCATGCCGGGTTCCAGCATGCGACCTCATGATCCGGCGAAAGTGCGGCCCACACCAGCGCCCCATCGCATTCCGGCAAGCGCCGCTCGCACCGGGCGGCGTAGCGGCAGGGCGGGAGATCGGCGCGGCGAAGGTCCGGCAGGGTGCCGGGGATGGCGTGCAAATCGTCCAACGTCCCCGCCCCGGTTGGCGTCGCAGCCAATAGGCGGCGCGTGTAGGGGTGGCGCGGATGGGCCAGCAACTCGTCCGTCGGCGCCGTCTTCACCATGTGCCCGGCATGCATCACCGCGATCCGTCCGGCCCGCTCGCGCGCCAACGCCAGGTCATGCGTGATCAGCAGCGTCGCCATGCCGTATTCCTCGGACAGGCGCTGGATCAGGTCCATCACCGTCGCTTGGGTGGTGACATCGAGCCCGGTGGTCGGCTCGTCCGCGATCAGCAGCACGGGCTTGGCGCTGATGGCGATGGCGATCACCACGCGCTGGCACATGCCGCCCGATAGCTCGAACGGATAGGCGCCGGCCCGCCGCTCGGGGTCCGGAATGCCGACGGCGCGCAGCGTCGTCACCGCCTCATTCATGGCTTGCCGCTGCGTAAGCCCGGCATGGCAGCGCAGCACGTCAGCGATTTGGCGGCCGATCGGGCGGATGGGGTTGAGCGCGGCGCGGGGGTTCTGGAAGATCATGGCCGCGCGCCGTCCGCGGATGCCGGGTAGGTCGCGCGGCGCCAGCTCCTGCCCTTCCAGCACGATCCGCCCCGCCGTCACCTGCCCGGCCGCGCCCAGCAAGCCCAGCAACGCGAAGGCGGTAACCGACTTGCCGCTGCCGCTTTCGCCGACCAAAGCCAAGGTTTCGCCCGCCGCCAGGCTGAAGCTCACCCGGTCCAGCGCCCTCACGATGCCGGCGCGGGTGCGGAAGGCGACGCTCAGGCCGTCCACGACTAGGGTCATGTCTGCCGGCTCGGGTCCACGATGTCGCGGATGCCGTCGGCCAGCAGGTTGAAGCAGAACACCGCCAGCATCAGCACGCCGCCCGGGAATAGCGCCACCCACCATTCGCCGGAGACGATGAAGCTCGCGCCCTCCGCCACCATGATCCCCCATTCCGGCATGGGCGGACGCACGCCGAGGCCGATGAAGCTGAGCCCGGCGGCCCATGGTGAGCGACATCTGCACCGTCATGATCGGCAGGATGTTCGGTGCCACGTGCCGCAGCAGCACCGCCAAATCCCGGTGCCCGCCCACGCGGGCGGCGTCCACATAGCCGAGGTTGCGCCGCGTGCTGGTCTCGGCCCGGGCCACCCGGACATACAAGGGAAAGTTGATGATGGCGGTGGCCAGCACGATATTGGGCACTGTGTTGCCCAGCGCCGCCACGATGCCCATGGCCAGCACGAACAGCGGAAAGGCCATGATGGTGTCGGCGATCCGCCCCACCACCGCCTCCACCCAGCCGCCATAGAACCCGGCCACGAGCCCCGAGAACCCGCCCAGCACGAACACCAGCGCCACCGACGACGCGGCGATACCGAGATCGAGCCGGGTCGCCACCAGCGCGCGGCTCAGCACGTCCCGGCCCAGCTGGTCGGTGCCGAACCAGTGCCGGGCGGAGGGGGCTTGCAGTGCCGCCATCGTGTCGCTGGCCAGCGGGTCGTAGGGTGCCAGCAGGGGCCCGGCGATGGCGGCGATCACCAATTAGGGTGAATAGTGCGAAGGCGAAGCCGGTCACCGGGTTTTCCGTCACCGTGTGCCGGGCGTGGCTGCGCGCTCATAAACGAACGCGATGGGTTGCACCCATCCTACGGCGCAAAAACGTAGGATGGGTGCAACCCATCAATACTCGCACTGACCGGGCTTTTGTCATGCCACGCGGGTCCGTGGGTCGAGCGCGCGCAGAACCAAATCGATGCCGAGGTTCAGCGCCACATACAGCACCGCCATGGTCAGCACGAAGCCCTGCACCGGCGCGAAGTCGGACGCGATCAGCGCCTCCACGGCGTAGGAGCCGACGCCGGGCCAGGCAAACACCTTCTCCACCAGCACGTTGGCCCCGAGCAGGAAGCTGAACACCATGCCGAGCGTGGTCACCACCGGCAGCCGCGCGTTGCGGAAGGCGTAGGCCAGCACGATGGTGTGGCTGCGCAGGCCAGAGGCGCGGGCGGTGCGAATGAACTCGGCCCCCAGCAGGGCGAGCATGCTGGCGCGGGTGATGCGGGCGATGGGGGCCAGGGCGAACAAGCCCAAGGTGCAGGCTGGCAAAATCAGCTGGGCCAACGCGCCGCGCAGACCCTCCCAGTCCCGGGCGAGGATGGCGTCGATGGTGAACAGGCCGGTGACGGTGGGCGGTGCCGTGGCGTAGGCGTCCAGCCGCCCGACCGGTGCCGGGGCCCAGCCGAGCAGGTAGTAGAACACATAGACCAGCAGTAACCCGGTGAAGAACACGGGCAGACTCACCCCAGCGGTCACGATCACCGGGCACAGATGGTCGATCCACGAGCCCTGCCTGACCGCCGCGAGGATGCCGAGCGGGATGGCGACGACGATCGCCAGGATGAGGCCGGCGAGGGTGAGTTCCGCACGCGCTGGCAGGCGGGCCGCCAGGTCCTTCATCACCGGCTGCCCGGTGGTGAGGGACTGGCCCATATCGCCGTGCACCAGCGCGGTGATGTAGGCCAAGAACTGCACCGGCAGCGACTGATCCAGGCCGAGGCTGTGGCGGATTTGCTCGATGGCTTCGCGGCTCGCGGTCGGCCCGGCGAAATAGGCGGCGGTGTCGTCGGGCAGCACGCGCGTGAGGATGAATGTGAACAGGATCACCCCGGCCAATGCCGGGATCGCGCCGGCGAGGCGGGTGAAAACAGGCTTCACTTCCTGCCCCCTCTCCCGCTTGCGGGAGAGGGGAAGGAAGCGGTATTTCTTGCGCTAGGTATGCCCGCCAGCCGCCATACGCCGTGATGTCCTCGCCTTCCGCCCCGGCCTCGGCGATGAACCCCAGCGCGGGTCCCCGTTCCAACTCGACGGTGCCCAAACCGAGCGGGGGTGCGATCGTGCCTAAAAACCCGGCAACCGCGCCCGGCGGCAGCGCCCAGACCTCCCCTGCGATGACCCCGTTCCCGCCACGGATCAGCGCCGGGCGGCGCAGAGTGCCTGGCAGCGCCACCATGCGGTAGCAGGGGGCCGTCCGGCAGGCGCGGACGAACCAGCCGCCGCGCGCCACCACATCGGCGTTCAGGGGCTGCCCGGCCAGATGCGCGCCGAATACCGCGATCTCGATCCCGTCATGCGGCAACAAGGCACCAGTCGCGCCCAGTGGCACCGCCGCGTCCCGGTGCATCCGCGCGCCGAATGCCGCCAGCATGCGGTCGCTCCAGGCCGGGCCCACCAGGGTCACGCCATGCGGGAAGCCGCTGGCATAGAACCCACCCGGCACCGCCAGCGCCGCCAAATCCAGCAGATTCACGAAATTGGTATAGGTGCCGAGCTGCGCATTGAGCCGCAGCGGCTCCGCCGCGACCTGCGCCAGGCTGAACGCGGTGGGGGTGGTCGGCAGCAATAGCATGTCCACGTCCCGCCACACCGCCTCCGTCTCGCGCTGCAGCGCCGCCAGCCGGTGCTGGGCCTCGAAGAGCGCCGAGGCGGACACGGCGCGTCCGCCCTCGAGGATGGCGCGGATCACCGGATGCAGCGTCTCGGGCCAGCGCAGCATGGACCCGGCCGACGCGGTGCGCTCCGCCGCCCACGGGCCGTACAGCAAGGACGCGACGCTCGCGAACGGCGTAAAATCGAACGGCGCCAGCGTGGCGCCAAGCCTCACCGCCCGCGCCTGGGCCTGTGCATACGCGTCGGCCGCCGCCGCATCGCCAAAGAACTCCGGCGCCCTCGGCACCCCCAGCCGCAGCCCAGGGGCCGGTCCTGACCCGGCATGCCGTGAATAGGGATCGGCCGGGTCATACCCCTCCACTACATCCAACACCGCCAGAGCGTCCGGGATGGTTAGGGCCAGGATGGAGATGCAATCGAGCGACCGGCAGGCCGGCACCAGGCCCGTGGTGCTAAGCAGCCCCTTGGTGGGCTTCAAACCCACGATGTTGTTGAACCCCGCCGGCACCCGGCCCGAGCCCGCGGTGTCCGTCCCCAACGCAAAGCTCACCAGCCCCGCGCTCACCGCCACCGCCGAGCCGGACGAGCTGCCACCCGGCACCATCAGCGGATCGAACGGGTTCGGCGGCACGCCATAGGGCGAGCGGACGCCGACCAAGCCGGTGGCGAACTGATCGAGGTTGGTTTTACCCACCACGATCGCCCCCGCATCCACCAGGCGCTGCACCACGGTGGCGTGAGCGGCCGGTGTGTAGGAAAACGCCGGGCACGCGGCCGTGGTGGGCAGGCCGGCCACATCGATATTGTCCTTCACAGCAAACGGAATGCCGCCGAGCGGACGACTGGTATCGGCGGCACGGGCCTGAGCCAGCAGCGCCGCGTCCGGAACACGGCTGATCCAGACGGCCGGATCGCTCATACGGGCCAGGATGTCCTGCATCAGGTGCAGCGGCGTAAGCGTCCCGCTGGCATAGGCGGCGCGGAGTCGGCTGAGGTCGAGGGATTGCATACGCGAAGCTGCCGGGCGGACAGCCGTGGGCGCAAGCCCGCCATTGGTTTGGGGGTGGTTCGGCGCAGGCCCTTTCCCTGCCATAAGCCCCATGCTAATGGCCCGTCCGCCGGCGCGGTGCCGGCCCGAGATAATTTGAGGGAACCCGAGTGGCTTCTGGCACCACCTCATCGAGCGGCGGCCTCGCCGAACGCTATGCGAACGCGCTGTATGCGCAGGCGGACGAGACCGGCGCATTGGATGCGACGGTTACGGAAATGGACGCGCTGGGCAAGCTGATCGACCAGAGCCCCGAATTCCGCCGGCTGCTGGAGAGCCCGCTGATCGACGTGAATCAGGCGCGTCTTGCGGCCACGGCGGTGCTGCAGAACCAGGGCTTCGGCAAGCTGGTGCAGGATTTCGTGGGCGTGGTGGCCAATAACCGCCGGCTTGGCGCTTTGCGCATCATCGTGCAGGGCTTTGCCACCCTGGTCGCCAACAAGCGCGGCGTAGTGACCGCCCATGTCAGCAGCGCGCATCCGCTGTCCGATGTGCAGCGGGGGCAGCTCCGCGCCCGGCTGATCGAGGCGGGTTACGGCAGCGTCAACATCGAAGAGACGGTCGATCCGAGCCTGCTCGGCGGCCTGGTCGTGCGCGTTGGTGCGCGGCTGTATGACACTAGTTTGAAATCCCGCTTGCAGAGACTGCAATACGCTATGAAGGGCGCCGCCTAGATGGAAATCCGTCCCGCCGAAATTTCGGACATCCTCAAGAAGCAGATCGCTGCGTTCGATACGGAGCAGAACGTGGCTGAGACCGGCCAGGTGCTGTCGGTCGGTGACGGCATCGCCCGGGTGTTCGGCCTGCAGAACGTGATGGCTGGGGAGCTGGTGGAGTTCCCGTCCGCCGGTATCAAGGGCATGGCGCTCAACCTCGAGACCGACAACGTCGGCATCGTGGTGTTCGGTGACGACACGCGCATCCGTGAGGGTGACACGGTGACGCGGACCCGGGATATCGTGGACGTGCCGGTGGGCCGCGGCCTGCTGGGGCGCGTGGTGAATGGGCTGGGTGAGCCGATCGACGGCAAGGGGCCGTTGACCGACGTGAAGCGCACCCGGGTCGAGGTGAAGGCGCCGGGGATTATTCCGCGGAAATCTGTGAACGAGCCGATGCAGACCGGCTTGAAGGCCATCGATGCGCTGATCCCGATCGGGCGCGGCCAGCGTGAATTGGTCATTGGGGACCGGCAGACCGGCAAGACGGCGGTGGTGATCGACACCATCATCAACCAAAAGGGCATCAACGCCGGCACGGATGAGAGCGCCAAGCTCTATTGCATCTATGTCGCCATCGGCCAGAAGCGCTCGACGGTGGCGCAGTTGGTCCGCACGCTCGAAGAGCAGGGGGCGATGGAATACAGCATCGTCGTCGCCGCCACCGCGTCCGACCCGGCGCCGATGCAGTTCCTGGCGCCCTACACCGGCTGCGCCATGGGCGAGTTCTTCCGCGACAACGGCATGCACGCCATGATTTGCTACGACGATCTGTCGAAGCAGGCCGTGGCCTACCGGCAAATGTCCTTGCTGTTGCGCCGCCCGCCGGGCCGTGAGGCGTATCCGGGGGACGTGTTCTATCTGCATAGCCGCCTGCTGGAGCGGGCAGCCAAGATGTCGGACGCGTTCGGCAACGGGTCGTTGACCGCGCTGCCGATTATCGAGACGCAGGCCGGGGACGTGTCCGCCTACATCCCGACCAACGTGATTTCCATTACCGATGGTCAGATCTTCTTGGAGACCGAGTTGTTCTTCCGCGGCATCCGCCCGGCGGTGAACGTCGGTTTGAGCGTGTCCCGCGTGGGGTCTTCGGCGCAGATCAAAGCCATGAAGAAGGTGTCCGGCTCGATCAAGCTGGAGCTGGCGCAATACCGCGAGATGGCGGCGTTCGCGCAGTTCTCGTCCGACCTCGATGCGTCAACGCAGCAATTGCTGGCCCGTGGCGCGCGGCTGACGGAGCTGTTGAAGCAGCCGCAATTCTCGCCCATGCCGGTCGAGGAGCAGGTGATCAGCCTGTATGCCGGCACCAAGGGCTATTTGGACGGCATCCCCGTCGGCAAGATCGGCGAATTCGAGCGGCGCATGATCTCCGAGATCAAGGTGCGTGAGCCCGGCGTGCTGGCCGCCATCCGTGACACGCGCGAGCTGAAGCCGGACGTGGAGAAGACGCTGGTGGCGTTCATGGACAGCTACACCAAAGCGTTTGCCTGATGGCCAGCCTCAAGGCCCTGCGCGCGCGGATCAACAGCGTCAAGTCCACGCGTAAGATCACGTCCGCCATGAAGATGGTAGCGGCGTCTAAGCTGAAGCGGGCGCAAACTCAGGCGGAGGCGGCGCGTCCGTATGCGGAGCGGATGCAGCGCATGCTGGCAGCGTTGGCGAAGTCGGCGGCGGGCAGCCCGACGGCGCCGCAGATGCTGGTCGGCACCGGTCGCGACCAGGTCCATCTGCTGGTGGTGGTGACCGCGGACCGCGGCTTGGCCGGGGCGTTCAACACCAACGTGGGCCGCGCCGGGCGCAATGCGATCCAGCGCTTGGAGGCTGAGGGCAAGACGGTCAAGGTGCTGACGGTCGGGCGTAAGGGGCGCGACTATCTGAAGCGCGAGTTCGCCACCCGGCTGGTGGGTGAATACAGCTTCGCCGGCAAGAAGCGGGTCGAGTTTTCGGACGTGACGGACGTCGCGGCCAAGATCATGGCCATGCTGGCGGCGGGCGAGTTCGACGTCTGCACGATCGTGTATAACCGGTTCGTGTCCGTCATGAGCCAAATCCCGACCGAAAGCCGGCTGGTGCCGCTATCGGTGCCGGACACCGTGGAAGTGGCGCCCGGCGGGGCGATCTATGAATTCGAGCCGGACGAGGAAACCATTCTCGCGGCGCTGCTGCCGCGTAACATGGCGATCCAGCTGTTCCGCGCGCTGATCGAGAGCGCGGCCGGTGAGCAGGGGGCCCGCATGGCCGCGATGGACAACGCAACTCGCAATGCCGGCGAGATGATTAACAAGCTGACTTTGAACTATAACCGCACGCGGCAGGCCAACATCACGCGGGAGCTGATCGAGATCATCTCCGGCGCCGAAGCGGTCTAAGAGGAGAACGACGATGGCAAAGAACAATGTGGGCCGGGTGACGCAGGTGCTGGGCGCCGTGGTGGATGTGCAGTTCGAGGGCGAGCTGCCGTTCATCCAGAACGCGCTGATCGCCAAGAACGGTGACGCGAACCTGGTGCTGGAAGTGGCGCAGGAGCTGGGCGAGAAGACCGTCCGCTGCATCGCCATGGACAGCACGGAGGGCATGGTCCGCGGCTCCGAAGTGGTCGACACCGGCGGCCCGATCACCGTGCCGGTCGGTCCCGAGACGCTGGGCCGCATCCTGAACGTCATCGGTGAGCCGATCGATGAGCGCGGCCCGGTGGGGGAAAAGATGCGCTACCCGATCCACCGCGCGGCCCCGTCCTTCGAAGATCAGGCCACGTCAGCCGAGATTTTGGTCACCGGCATCAAGGTCGTGGACCTGCTGGCCCCCTACCTCAAGGGCGGTAAGATCGGCCTGTTCGGCGGCGCCGGCGTGGGCAAGACGGTGCTCATTCAGGAGCTGATCAACAACATCGCCAAGGCGCATGGCGGCGTGTCGGTATTCGCCGGTGTGGGCGAGCGGACGCGTGAGGGCAACGACCTCTACCACGAAATGATCGACGCCGGCGTGATCAAGTTGGGTGACGGCACGACCGAGGGCAGCAAGGTGGCGCTGGTCTATGGCCAGATGAACGAGCCGCCGGGTGCCCGCGCGCGCGTCGCGTTGTCCGGGCTGTCCTTGGCCGAGTATTTCCGGGATGAGGAAGGCCAGGACGTGCTGTTCTTCGTGGACAACATCTTCCGCTTCACCCAGGCCGGCGCGGAAGTGTCCGCCTTGCTGGGCCGCATCCCCTCCGCCGTGGGTTATCAGCCGACGCTCGCCACCGACATGGGGGCACTGCAGGAGCGGATCACCAGCACGAAGAAGGGCTCTATTACCTCGGTGCAGGCGATCTACGTGCCGGCCGACGACCTCACCGACCCGGCACCCGCCACGTCCTTTGCGCATTTGGACGCGACGACGGTGCTGAACCGCGCCATCTCCGAGAAGGGCATCTACCCGGCGGTGGACCCCTTGGACTCCACCAGCCGCTCGCTCGACCCCCGGATTGTCGGTGAAGAGCATTATCTGGTGGCGCGCGAAGTGCAGCGCGTGTTGCAGACCTACAAGTCGCTGCAGGACATCATCGCCATTCTCGGCATGGACGAGTTGAGCGAAGACGACAAGCAGGTCGTGGGGCGCGCCCGGCGGATCGAGAAGTTTCTGAGCCAGCCGTTCCACGTGGCCGAAGTGTTTACCGGCAGCCCCGGCATTTTCGTGCCGATTGCCGATACGGTGCGGAGCTTCAAGGCGATTATCGATGGCAAGTACGACCATCTGCCGGAGGCGGCGTTCTACATGGTCGGCACGATCGAGGACGCGGTGAAGAAGGCCGAGGGCATGAAGGTAGCCGCCTGACATGCCGACGCAGCTGGAGATCGTAAGCCCGGACAAGCTGCTGCTGTCGCAGCCGGTGGATATGGCCGTGATCCCCGCCGCCGAGGGGGACATGGGCGTGTTGCCGGGTCACGCGCCGATGATCGTGCTGCTGCAGGGCGGCACGATTGTCTTGCATGAGGGCGGCAAGCCCACGGCTCGGCTTTATGTGAGCGGGGGTTTTGCGGAAGTGACCGCGGACCGCTGCACCGTGCTGGCGGACGAGGCCATTCCGGTGGCCGAGGTGTCTCGCTCGTTGGGCGAAAGCCGGCTGGCGGCGGCGGAGGCGGAGTATGCGGTTGCCGATAAGATGGACGTGCCCAACCTCGACCGCATCATGGGCCGCATGCAATCCGCCCGCGCGATGATCACGGCAGCCGAGGCTGCCTGAACCCGTCATCGCGAGCCCTGCTTGGGGCGCGGCGATCCAGGGGCGTCCAGGGCTGTCCATTACGCCCCTGGATTGCCGCGCCACCAAGCGGCGGCTCGCAATGACGGGAACCTCCATCCTGCATGACCGTTTCATGTCAGTCACTTAGAGACTTGAACCAATGAAGCATTGGCAGCTGGACGACGTCGCCTGGGACCGGTTCGACCCGTCCCAGGTCGATCCGGCCCTCGTGCCCCTCGTCAAAGCCGCCGCCATGGTCGAGAAGAACGGCGTCGATTACGCAGTGTATTTGAACCGCGTGTTCCATGATGATCCGGATTTCAAGCAGGCCTCGGATAACTGGGCGGTGGAAGAAGTCCAGCATGGTGACGCCCTCGGCCGCTGGGCCATGCTCGCGGACCCGAGCTGGGATTTCGACGCCGCGTTCCAGCGCTACCGCAACGGCTACAAGCTTCCGCTCGACGTGAATACGTCCATCCGTGGCTCTCGCACCGGCGAGTTGATCGCGCGCTGCATCGTCGAAACCGGCACGAGCTCGTACTATACTGCCGTGGCCGAAGCCACGCACGAGCCGGTGCTGGCCGAGATCTGCCGCCTGATCGCCGCCGACGAATACCGGCATTTCAAGTTGTTCTACGACCATCTAAAGCGCTACCTCGCCCGTGAAGATCTCAGCATCCTCACCCGTCTCCGCATCGCTGCCGGGCGCGTGACGGAGACGGAGGATGACGAACTAGCCTACGCCTACCATTGCGCCAACGAATCTGCGGGCACGGCCTACGATCACGAACGCTGCATCGCCGCCTATATGGGCCGGGCGATCAGTTTTTATCGTTTCAGGCACATCGAGCGCGGCATGGGCATGATGCTGAAGGCCGTGGGTCTGCCGCCCCGGGGCAAGCTATCGGGCATGGGCGCGGCGCTGGCGTGGAAGTTATTGCAGCGGCGGCAGCGGAAGTTTGCGGGTGAGATGGTGGAGTGGGCGCAGGCGGCGTGACGCACTCATCCCGGTTGCCGGAAAGCGATGGCTTTCAGTCATCCCATGGTGCTTTAGCCCATTGTTTGTGTCGTTGCGGTGGTGGGCTGAAGCCCACCCTACGAGGGTTTTCAGGTTCGGGGGGTGTTCCGTTCGCGCTCATTGCGGCGCGGGAGCGGAGGGTGGCGATGTCGGCGGGGGTCCGGCGCTTCCAGATATAGGCGCGGGATTGGTAGGCGACGCCGAGATCGCGGGCGAGTTCTTCGATGATGTCGTCGATGGGGCGGGTTCGGAGGTCGCGCTCGAAATCGGCGTCATCGAGGCGTTCGTGCAGCTCGTTGTAGAGGATTTGGGTGTCGGTGGCGCGCGCGCGCCTGGCTTCGATCGCGTCTTCGACGCCGCGGATTATTTTCTCGCGGGCTTGGGTGCGTTCGACGGTGGTGGCGCGGGTTTTGGGTGGGTTGGTGGCAATGTGGCGGGCCAGCGCGATGGTGCGGCGGATGGTGCGGGCGATGCGGTCGAAGGGGATCGACAGGTCGGATTCGGGTTCTTTGGCGGCGCGTTCGTGGAGTTGGCGG
>JAYVOF010000143.1:0-4081 GCA_043758105.1 Rhodospirillales bacterium
TCACCGCCGGACGTGATCATTCCGCCCCGCGCCTCGGCGGTGCTCAGCACGGACAACCCTGACGCCCAGAGCCCGCGTGATCATCACATTCGGCTCATGACCGAGCGAGGCCGCATCGGATGGCAGCGGGCGACCGGGTATGGGCGCCGCAACCACGCCGAGACCGCCATGGGCCGAGACAAGCATCTGATCGGTCCAAAGCTCCGCGCCAGGACTTTTATTGGTTAGCAAGGAGAGGTCGCGATCGGCGTCAGCGTGCTCAACAGAATGACCCAGACAGGTAAACCCGTTTCCGTTCGCGCCTGATCAGCCGAGAGCCGGAGCAAACTACAAACGGCCCAGCCTCCATGCACCAACGCCGCAACGAGGCCGACCTGCATGCACGGGGCATCCGCTCGGCCGATATGCCGGGTTGGCGGCAGCGGCAGATCGCGGCGGCTGTGCCGGTGATCGGTGCCGACGCCTCGTTCCGGTCGGACCAGATGCTCGACACCGATGTCGTGAGCCCCAGCAACGAGACCCTCGGCAGCGTGCATGACCTGGTGCTCAACCCGCATACCGGCAAGATCGCCTACCTGATCATCTCGCGCGGCGGCCTGTTCGGCATCGACGCCTCGTACGTGCCGGTGCCGTGGGGCGCGATCAAGGCGGCCCCGAATGCAAGCCTGCTCGTGCTCGATACGACGAAGGCTGCGATGAGCGCAGCGCCGCAGGTAAACGACCACCAGTTTTCGGCCAGCGGGCAATTCGACCAGGAAAGCCAGAAGGTGGACGCCTATTGGGGATCGAGGGTCAAGACACTGGCGGCAAACTAACCCAGCCGCCGCCGATCCGTGCCGGGCGGTTGCCTGATTGGAGAGAGCCGCCCGGCTTACATGCAGACCAAAATCAACGATATCCGACCGAACCGTGGAGGCGAACCCAGCGCCATGCTCCTTTCCCTCATCAGTCCGCTATACTTCCTCTTCCCGCTGCTTCTTCTCGGATTATACGTCCTGGCGGCGGCGGTGAGGATTCTTCGCGAGTACGAGCGCGCGGTCGTGTTCACGCTCGGCCGGTTCGAGCGGGTGAAGGGGCCCGGCCTCGTACTCTTGCTGCCGTTCATCCAGCAGATGGTCCGCGTCGATCTCCGGATCCAGGTGATCGAGATTCCGAGCCAGGACGTGATCTCCCACGACAACGTCTCGATGAAGGTCGATGCCGTGCTCTACTTCAAGGTGGTGAACCCAGAACGGGCCATCATCCAGGTCCAATCCTATCTTCCGGCGACGAACATGCTCGCCCAGACGACGCTGCGCGCGGTGCTGGGGCAGCACGAGCTGGACGAGATGCTGTCCGAGCGCAAGAAGCTCAGCGAGGACGTTCAAAGCATCCTGGACGCGCAGACCGAGACCTGGGGCATCAAGGTCAGCAACGTCGAAATCCGGACCGTGGAGCTGACCGAGAACATGGTGCGCGCGATCGCCAAGCAGGCGGAAGCGGAACGTGACCGGCGGGCGAAGATCATCCACGCAGAGGCCGAGTTCCAGGCGTCCCAAACCCTGGTCAACGCCGCCCAGATCCTGTCGAGCGTCCCTGCGGCGATGCAGCTCCGTTATCTGCAGACCCTCACCGAGATCGGCGCCGAGCAGAACTCGACGGTCGTGTTCCCGATGCCCATCGACATCATCAAGCCGTCCCTCGAGCTGTTCGACAAGCCGGCCAAGGGGCGCGGCCTGAACGGCGCCGACCACGCGCCGGGCGTAGCCTCCTCAACGTCTGATCGCAGCGGGAACGCCGGACAGCGCTAGCCAAGCGGGTCGGCCGCGGCGTAGTTCCAGAGCGCGATGACCCGTAGGCCGGGGTGGGCGAGGTCGTAAGCGAGAACGCTGACGGACGCCGTGCCGAGCATCAGATGCTGCGCCTGGAGGACGGGCAAGCCGATCCAGCGCGCGGCCAGGCTGCAGCCGAACTGGCCGCTGGAAAACAGGGCGACATCGCCACCCAGCGCCGCGCCACGCATGATCACCCGGTCGGCGCGGAGCGTCACCGCCGCCACCGACTCGCCGCCGGGACAGCCATCCCGGAAGACGGTCCAACCCGGCCGGTCCTGGCGGATGTCGAGCGATGTGCGGCCCTCGTAGTCGCCGTAATCCCATTCCGCGAGGTCCGGCTCGATTTCGGCTGAGCCGCCAAGGCCGGCCAGGGCGCACGTCCTATGTGCGCGGCGTGCCGGGCTGGTGAGGACGTGATCGAACTGAATGGCACGCAGCATCGGTTCGAGGGCGCGGGCCTGATCCTCGCCGTGGGCGGTCAGCGGCAGGTCGGTGCGGCCCGTGTGCCGCCCGGAAAGCGACCACTCGGTTTCGCCGTGACGGATGAGATAGAGCCGGAGCGGCGCGGGGTCCATGCGGACTATGACGCCAGTTGCAACGCCGGTTCGTGCTCCATCGACGGCGCATACGAGCCATGGAGCGCTGCTCCGTTCAAGCGGGCCCGGTGGATCAGGGCGCGCTGGGCCGCGACAACGTTGGCGTCCTCGCCTCGCCAGATCTGCAGGGCTGGCTGCTGGAGAGCCCGGCCGAACGAGAACACCAGCGGCCACGGCGACCGGCCGGCCGACGAACCGTGCTCGATGTTCATGGCGTTCAGCCGCGCCGACGCCCGTTCGGCGGATTGCCCGCCCGACAGGAACGCGATGCCCGCGACGGCGGCCGGGACCGTTCGCTGCAAGCAGGCGAGCGTGGCACGCGTCACGGCCTCGACCCCGTCTTGCTCCGGACAGTCCAGGCCCGGCAGCACCATGTTCGGCTTCAGGATCATCCCGTCCAGAGTGATGCCCTGCGCGTCCAGGGCGTCGAATACGGCGCGCAGGACCGCGTGCGTCACCGCGCCGCATCGCTGCATCGTGTGGCGCCCGGTCATCAGCACCTCGGGCTCGACGATCGGGACCAGCCCGGCCTCCTGGCAAAGCGCGGCGTAGCGGGCGAGCGCATGGGCGTTGGCACCGATGCACGCCGTGCCGGGCAGGCCGTCGCCGATGGCGATTACGGCGCGCCACTTGGCGAAGCGGGCACCCATCTGCTCGTAGTCCTGCAACCGGGCGCGCAAACCGTCCAGACCCTCGGTGACCGTCTCGCCGGGATGCAGCGCCAGCTCCTTCGCCCCCAGATCGACCTTGATCCCGGGAATGACGCCCGCGGCGGTGAGCCGGTCGACGAAGCGCGTGCCGGTCCGGTCGCTCTGCCGGATGGTTTCATCGAACAGGATGGCCCCGCTGATATGGTCGCCCAGACCCGGCGCCGTGACGAGCAGTTCCCGATAGGCGCGCCGGGCCTCTACGGTCTGGGCGATGCCGGACGCGGCGAAGCGCTTGTTGCAGGTCGATGTGCTCTCATCCATCGCGAGCAGGCCGCGGCCGCGGCCGACCAGGGCCTGCGCGGTGGCGGCGAGCGGGGACAGGCTCACGGCGCAGCCCCCCACATCCAGTAGCGGATTTCGGCCATGTCCTCACCATGCTTGTCGATGTAGTGCTTATGCTCGACCAGCTTGTCGGTCATGAGCTGCTTGAGGTAGGCGCCCTTGCTACCCAATCCGGGCACGCGGTCCACCACGTCCATCACCAGGTGGAATCTGTCCAGCTCGTTTTGCACCCGCATGTCGAAGGCTGTCGTGATCGTGCCCTCTTCCTTGTAGCCGCGGACGTGGAGGTTGCGGTTGGTCCGCCGGTAAGTCAGGCGGTGAATGAGCCCGGCATAGCCGTGGAACGCGAAGACGATGTGCTTGTCGCGCGTGAACATCTGATCGTAGCCGATCTCGCTCATGCCATGCGGATGCTCGCATTCCGGTTGCAGGCGCATCAGGTCGACGACGTTGACCACGCGGATCTTCAGGTCCGGCAGGTGCTGGCGCAGGATCGAGACGGCGGCGAGGCTTTCCAGCGTCGGCGTGTCGCCGCAGCTGGCCATCACCACGTCCGGCTCCCCGCCTTGGTCAGGGTTTTGATCGTTGCTGGCCCACGGCCAGATGCCGAGCCCTTCGGTGCAGTGGATGACGGCCTGCTCCATCGTCAGCCATTGCGGCAGCGCGTGCTTGCCGGCGA
>JAYVOF010000144.1:0-11572 GCA_043758105.1 Rhodospirillales bacterium
CTATCCTGGGGCAATAAGCGCTCTCGTGGCCCCTGGATTGCTTCGCCACGCGGCTCGCAATGACGATCACTTCAAGCAGCCTGCGCCTGCGCGGCCAGGCGGTTCAGGTTGCCCAGGACGTCACGTCCGAGCGTCATCCGTTCCACCACCCCCATTTCCCGCACGATCGATAGCTTATGATCGGGCCGCAGCCGGATCGTGCCCTTTCGGGTGCTCAGCCAGTGGATCAGCCCGGCCGGATTGCGGAAGGCGTTGCCGCGGAAGGCCAGCACCATGCCCTTGGGCCCGGCCTCGATCTTTTCTACGCCCGCGTCTCGGCACATCCGTTTCAGGGTGACCACCTGCAGCAGATTATCCACCTCGGCCGGCAGCGGGCCGAAGCGGTCCACCAGTTCCGCCGCCATCGCCACCGTTTCCGCGTCGGACGCCAGCGCACCGATCCGGCGATAAAGGCCGAGCCGCACCGGTAGCTCCGCCACATACGCCTCGGGGATCAGCACCGGCAGGCCGAGCTGGATGTTCGGCGTCCAGTCCCGGTCCTCCGTCTTGCGCCGGCCCTTTTCCAGCCGCAGCTCACTCACCGCGTCCTCGAGCATCTGCTGATACAGCTCGATGCCGACCTCACGGATGTGCCCGGATTGCTCATCGCCCAGCAGATTGCCGGCGCCGCGGATATCGAGGTCGTGGGACGCCAGGGTGAACCCGGCACCCAGGCTGTCCAGCGTCTGCATCACGTCGAGCCGCTTTTGCGCCGCGGCCGACAGGCGGTGGTTCTGCGGCCAGGTGAGATAGGCATAGCCCCGCTGCTTACCCCGGCCCACGCGTCCGCGCAGCTGATACAGCTGACCCAGGCCGAACATGTCGGCGCGATGGATGATCAGCGTGTTCACCGCGGGCATATCGAGCCCGGATTCCACGATGTTGGTACTGAGCAGGATGTCGTATTTGCCGTCACCGAATTCGGTCATCACCCGCTCGAGCTCGGTGGGTGCTAGGCGGCCATGCGCCCGGATCATTCGCGCCTCCGGGACGATCTGTTGGATGCGCTCGGCCATCTTGTCCATGTCCTCGAGCCGGGGGACCACGCAGAAGATTTGGCCGCCACGGAACCGCTCCCGCTGGATCGCTTCCCGCACGACCACGCTATCGAATGGCGAGATGTAGGTGCGGACCGCCAGCCGATCGACCGGCGGCGTCGCGATCAAACTCATCTCCCGCACCCCCGTCAGCGCCAGTTGCAGCGTGCGCGGGATGGGCGTGGCCGTCAGCGTCAGCACGTGCACATCGGCCTTGAGTTGCTTCAGCTTCTCCTTGTGGGATACGCCGAAATGCTGCTCCTCATCGACGATCAGCAGGCCCAAATCGGCAAACGCAATGCCCTTGGCCAGCAGCGCATGGGTGCCGATCACGATATTGACCTGTCCGTCGGCCAAACCCTTCTTCACCTCCGCCGCATCCTTGGCCGTCACCATGCGCGACAGTTGCGCGACCCGGACCGGCAGTCCGGCGAAGCGCGCGGTGAACGTCCGGTAATGCTGCCGCGCGAGCAGGGTGGTCGGCACCACGACCGCGACCTGCGCCCCGGTCATGGCGGCGACGAACGCGGCGCGCAACGCCACCTCGGTCTTACCGAACCCCACGTCCCCGCAAATGAGCCGGTCCATCGGGCGGCCGGCGGCCAAATCCTCCAGCACATCGCTGATGGCGCGGGATTGGTCCTCGGTCTCCGCGAACGGGAAGCGGGCGCAGAATTCGTCCCAGGCCCCCTCGGCCGGGGCCAGCGTCACTGCCTCCTGCGTGCGCCGGGCGGCGGCGGTACGGATCAGCTCGCCTGCCATGTCGCGGATGCGCTGCTTCATGCGCGCCTTGCGCGTTTGCCAGCCGGCGCCGCCCAATTTATCCAGCGCGACACCGCCGGTCTCACTGCCGAAGCGGGACAGCAGCTCGATATTCTCGACCGGCAGATACAGCTTTTCCAAGCCGTCATAGATCAGCCGCAGGCAGTCGTGCGGTGCTGGGCCGACCCGCAGCGTTTCCAGCCCGTCATAGCGGCCGATGCCGTATTCCTGGTGCACCACGAGGTCACCCTCGGCGATCTCGGTGGCCTCCGCGATGAATTGGTCGGCCCGCTTGCGGCGGCGCGGCGGGCGGCTGATGCGGTCGCCGAGCAAATCCTGCTCGCTGACCAGCGCCAGGCCGTTGGCGACGAACCCCCGCTCGAGTCCCAAGGTAATCAAGCCCGTCATGCCCGGCGGCAGCGTCGCGATATCGGCCCAGCGATCGACCGCCTCCGCCCGCAGCCCGTTTTCCCGCAGCAAATGCGCCAGCCGTTCGCGCGAGCCGCGGGTCCAGGCGGCGACGACGGTGCGGCGCGCCTTATGATTCTCGGTCTGCTCGCGCAGCTGGTGGAACACATCGGTGGCGGCCGTGGTGCCGGCCTTGGTGAACAGGGGCCCCGGCCGGCCGCCGGCGTCGATGCCCGCGGCGCCGTCCGGCCGGCCATACGGGCTGAATTCCACCGCCTGCCCGGACGTCAACAGCGCGTCCCACTCGCCCCGGTCCAAATACAGCCGATCGGACGGCAGCGGACGATACGGTACCTCACCCTCGCGCGGTGGCGACACCCGAGCGGCGGCGTGATCCTGGATCATGTCCAGCCGGGCCTCGAGGGCGGCGGCGGCCTGGGTGTCGAGGCTGATGGAGGCGCCGGGCAAATAGTCGAGCAGTGTCTCCATGTGGTCATGGAATAGTGGCACCCAGTGCTCGATCCCCGGATAACGCCGCCCGGCGGAGATGGCCTGATACAGCGGATCCTCGGCCGATTTCGGGCCGAACAGCTCGCGGAACCCCTCGCGGAACCGGGTGACGCTTATGGCGTCGAGCGGCACTTCCGAGACCGGGCGCAGCACGAGGCCCTCGATCTTGGTGGCACTGCGCTGCGTGGTCGGGTCGAACCGGCGCAGGCTCTCGACGGTGTCGCCGAACAGATCGATCCGCACCGGCTCCGGCTCACCGGCGGGGAAGATGTCGAGGATGCCACCGCGGATGGCGTATTCGCCGGGCTCCATGACGGTGCCGGCGCGGCCATAGCCGTTGGCGTCGAGGAACGCGGTGATGGCCGGCACATCCGCGGTGCCGCCCTCGCGAATGTCGAAATGCGCCCCTGCGAACACGGATCGCGGCGGCACGCGCTGCAACAGCGCGTTGACGGTCGTGAGCACGATCCGAGGCCGCGGCGGATCTAGCAACCGGGCCAGGGTCGCAATCCGCTCGCTGACGATCTCCGGATTGGGCGAGACGCGGTCGTACGGCAGGCAATCCCAGGCCGGAAACCGCAAGATTTCGATGTCGGGCGCAAAGAACGCCAACGCCTCCGCCAGCCGCGCCATCCGCGCATCATCCCGCGCCGCATGCACGACCGGCCCCGCGTGCTCCGCCCGACGCCGGGCGAGGAGCACCGCATCGAATCCCTCGGGCGCGCCATAAAGAATCATGATGCTTCCCCCTCTCCCTCCGGGAGAGGGCCGGGGTGAGGGAAACCACCGGCACAGTCTCCCGCGCCTAAAGCCGTCCCACTCACAAGCTTGGCCCTGCCGTAAACAACCGCACCCCCCGCCGCCGCGTCGTCCCGGATGGCCCGGAACATCGGCGTATCCGCCTCCGCCGGCACCGGCGCACGGCCCATCAACCAATCGGCCAGCACCGCATCCGGATGCTCCATCACCGCCTCCACCGCGTCCAACTCGGCCTCGGTAAACGCCGCCAGCCGCTGCCGCACGTAATTGCCGATCAGGATGTCGTTTTCGTAGGTGCCGCGATGGGTGGCGCGGAACAGGATCCGGCGGCGGCGCGGTTCGTCTGAAATATCGGTCACACTTGGGTCCATCTCACTGGCCTGTCATATAGGCCCCGCCCCTCTCACTGTCAGCCCGTGGACGTCGCCGCCCCCCTCCTCGCCCCCCTCGCAGACCTGCCCCATGTCGGCCCGCATACTGCGCGGCTGCTGGAGCGGGTGTGCGGTGGCCCGCGCGTGCTGGACCTGCTGTTCCACATGCCGGACGGCTACGTGGACCGGCGGACCGCCCCCACCGTCATCGACGCGCTGCCCGGCTCCGTTGTGACGTTGGAGGTCGAGGTGGTGCGCATCGACAGCCCCGAGCGCGGCACCCGGCAGCCCTGGAGGGTGATCGTGCAGGACGACACCGGGTTCGCCGAGGTGGCGATGTGGGAAAAACCGGTCGCCCCCTACATCCTGAAAAACCGTATCGCCGTCAGCGGCAAGCTGGACGTGTTCGGCAACCGCAAACAACTGCGCGACGCCCGCGCCGTCCCCGCCGCCATGCGGGCGGAGCTGCTGCGGTTGGAACCGGTGTGGCCGTTGACCGAGGGTTTGAAACACCCGCGCCTGTCAGCCGCCATGAATGCCGCCCTGGCCCGCCTGCCGGACCTGCCCGAATGGCATGACCCGGCGCTGCTGCGCCGCGAGGCGTGGCCGTCGTTTCGGGACGCCTTGCGGCTGATCCAGGCCCCGGACGTGATTCCGGGTGACGCCCCGCGCGCCCGGCTCGCCTATGACGAATTGCTGGCGCACCAAATCTCGCTCACCTCGATGAAGAACCGGGAAAAGCACCGCCCGGGCCGCAGCCTTACCGGCGATGGCCATTTGCGGGCGGAGGCGCTCGCCCGGTTCGGCTTCACCCCCACCCCGTCGCAAACGCGGACCTTACGCGAAATCGACGCCGATTTGGCCGCGCCCCGGCGCATGCTGCGATTGCTGCAGGGCGATGTCGGCTCTGGCAAAACCCTGGTGGCGTTGCTAGCGATGCTGCGCGCGGTGGAGGCCGGGCATCAGGCGGCGCTGATGGCCCCCACGGAAATCCTGGCGCAGCAGCATCACCGCACGCTGTCGAAACTCTCGCCCGTGGATGTCGCGATTCTGACCGGCTCCGTCAAAGGCGTCGCCCGGCGCAACACCCTGCTCGGCATCGCCAATGGCCGGGTGAAGCTGATCGTCGGCACCCACGCGCTGTTTCAGGACGCGGTCGAGTATCACAGCCTGGCGCTGGTGGTGATCGATGAGCAGCACCGGTTCGGCGTCGATCAACGCCTGGGCCTGGGCCAAAAGGGCGAGCGGACGGATGTGCTGGTGATGACCGCGACCCCCATCCCGCGCACCCTTCTGCTCACGCAATGGAACGAGATGGAGGTGAGCCGCCTGTTGGAAAAACCCGCCGGCCGCCGCCCGATCAAGACCACGCTGCATTCCCTCACCACCAGCGACGACGTCGTCGCCGCCATCGGCCGCGCGCTGGACCGGGGGGAGCGCGCGTATTGGGTGTGCCCGATGGTGAACGAGAGCGAGGTGATCGATTTAGCCGCCGCCAAGGACCGGTATGTGGCCCTCCGCGCCCGGTTCGGCGACCGCGTCGGGTTGGCGCACGGGCAGCAGGACCCGGGCCTGCGCGATCAGGCGCTGGCGGATTTCGCCGCCGGGCGCATCCGGTTGCTGGTGGCGACCACGGTCATCGAGGTCGGCGTGGACGTGCCGGAGGCGAGCATCATGGTGGTGGAACACGCCGAGCGCTTCGGTCTGGCACAGCTGCACCAACTGCGCGGCCGCGTGGGTCGGAGCGGGATCCAGAGCTTTTGCCTGTTGCTGCATGAGGATTATCTCACGGAAACAATGCGGAAGCGGCTCTTGCTGTTGCGCGACACGGAAGATGGTTTCCTGATCGCCGATGAGGATTTCCGCATCCGCGGCGGTGGCGACCTGCTGGGTAAGCGGCAAAGCGGCATGCCGGGCTTCCGCCTCGCCGACCCGGCGCAACACGAGCGGCTGCTGCGCGTGGCCAATCAAGACGCGGCGGTGCTGCTGGACCGCGACCCGGGGCTGGTGGGCGCGCGGGGGGTGGCGGTGCGGAATCTGCTTAGCGTGTTCGGGCGGAACCAGGCGCTGGAGACGTTGGGTGCCGGCTAAACCCTTATACTAACGGGCGTGGTATCTGACCCGTTTCCGTCGTTGGCGGTGGAATGCCCTTCCTTCGCATTCCACCGCCTGACAGCGGTCAATGGGCAAGACCATAAGCCATCAACTTGCGGTATAACGTGCTGCGCGACACCCGGAGCGACCGGGCCGCGCGGGCAATATTGCCATGCGCCTCCCGCATGGCGTGGATCACCATGTCGCGCTCCGCGTCTTTCAACGTGGCGCCCGGCTTCGGCGCGTCCGGCTTCGGGGAGTCCGGCAGCCGGACCGGGCCGGCCTCCGTCTCCCGCTCATGCCCGGTCAGCAGCAGATCCTCCATCACGTTGCGCAGTTCGCGAACATTGCCGGGCCACGCGGCGATTCGCAGCCGATCCAGGAACGCGGGCGGCAATGGGCGGGGTTCCACATCATGCTGGAGCGCCAGCTGAGTATTAAAATGCTGCGCCAGTTGCACAACGTCGTCGCCCCGGTCGCGCAAGGGCGGAATGGTCAGCGTCGTGACCCCGATGCGGTAATACAAATCGCGCCGGAACCGCCCGGCCGCGACCTCGTCCACCAGATTGCGGTTGGTAATCGCAATCAGCCGCACATCCACCCGCCGCGGCTGCGTGTCACCCAGGCGATACACGACCCCCTCCTCCAGCACGCGGAGCAGAACCGATTGCAGATCCAACGGCAGCTCGCCGATTTCATCGAGGCAGAGCGTGCCCTTATGCGCCAGCTCGAACCGGCCCGCCCGGCCCTCGTTGGTGGCCCCGGTAAAGGCACCGCGGACGTGGCCGAACAGATCGCCGGCGATCAGCTCGCGGGAGGCGGCGCCGCAGTTGAAGGCGATGAACGGCCGGGCACCATCACCGTGCATCGCGCGCGCCACCAGCTCCTTGCCGACGCCGGTTTCCCCCTCGATCAACACCGGAACCCGGTGGCGCGCGAGCTGCGCGGCGCGGGCGATCATGGCCGTCATGGGCGGGCTGCGGCCGATGATGGCGTCGAAGCCGCTGCGCGCCGGGTCAGCCTCGGTGCCCTGTGGACCGATCCGGGTGCGCTGCTCGGGCACGACCAGCATGCCACCGACCGTGCGTCCGTCATGCAGGATGGGGCTGAACCACTCGGGCCGCCACCCGTCTGGCAGGCGGCTGGCCCAGCCCTCGACCGGTCCCATGAGGCCCGGCACCCGATGGCCGAGACCGACCGGGGACAGGATGCGGCCGGTGGTGTGCACGAGGCGCCCGCCCCGGTCGATCGCCACGAGGCCGGCCGCGTCCGACAGGGACAGGCGCGACAGGCAGGCCTGCAACAGGTCCGACCGGTCCAGCGCCGCGCGCTCGCCGATCGCGGCTTCGATCTGCCGGGCGATCGTCACGGCCAGCGCGAGGTTGGTGCGTTGATAGGTGGCAGGAGGTCCGGAGATATCGATCACGCCCAGCACCGCACCCGAGAGCGGGTCGTAGATCGGCGCGGCAGCGCAGGTCCAGCGCTTGATGCCCTCGCAGTAATGCTCGGCCGCGTGCACCTGCGCCGGGCGTCCGGTCGCGAGTGCGGTGCCGATACCGTTGGTGCCGACCGCGGCCTCACTCCAATCGCCACCCTGGGTCAGGTGGATTTCCTGACCTTGGCCAATCGTGTGCAGGTCCCCCACCGCCTCCAGCACCACACCCTCGTTGCTGGTGAGCAGCATGATGGAGCGGGAGCCGGATAGTAATTCCGTTAGCTCGGAGATAATGCCTGAGGCCGCGTCCAGCAGCTCCTGATGATGGCCGCGCAGCGCCTGCATCGCGTCGCCATGTGCCAGGATGGGGGCAGTGCGGCCCGTCGGATTGACGCCGAGCGCCATGCTGCGCTGCCAGGACGACACGACGAAGTTGGCCGCCGGTGGCGCGGCGCGGGGGTGGCCGGTGAGAAACCGCTCCCACGCCAGCATGGTATCGGCCACGGCGTCACGAGACATCTGCTCGGCCCGGGGCAGGCTTCGCAGCGGATCGGATGGGCTTATATGGACATGCGGCATGCGCGCGTCTCCTCCCGTTGGCCGATCCTACGCCTCCCCGTGGCTGATTTCATGCCTTTTCGGTGCTATTCGCGGCCAAGAAGCTCCGACCCTCCGCCGAGCGCCGCGCCGGCCGTCGGGTCGAAATTATCGGGCTTGGTGGCGATCAGGGTTTGGGTGGTGAGGATCAGCGAAGCGACGGACGCGGCGTTGCGAAGGGCGGTCGCGGTGACCTTCACCGGGTCGATGATGCCGGCGCCGATCATGTCCACGAACGCCCCGGTCCGTGCATCGAGCCCGTGCCCGGCCGGTGCAGCGGCCACGCGGGTGACGGTGGCGCAGGCATCGAGGCCCGCATTACCGGCGATCGCCCGTAGCGGTTGCGCCAACGCACGTTGCAATAATGCGGCACCATCCCGGACGCTGCCCTCCTGCTTGTCGATCAGCGCGGTGAGCGAGGGGGCGAGTTGCAGCAGCGCGGTGCCGCCGCCGGCGACCACGCCCTCTTCCATGGCGGCGCGGACGGCGTGGATCGCATCCTCGATCAGCTGGGCGCGGCGCTTTTGTTCGACCGGCGTGGCACCGCCGGCGTAGATGACGGCGTTGCCACCGGCGAGGCGGGCCAGGCGCTCCTGCAGCTTGTCCCGCTCGATGTTGGGGGGGGCGACCGCGAGCTGGCGCGCGACCTGCTCCCGCCGGGCGACGAGCGCCGCCGGGTCACCTGCGCCGCCGCTGATCACGGTCATGTTGGCATTGATCCGCGCCTGGCGTGCGGAACCGAGGTCACGAAGGGTGATGGTGCTAAGCGAGCCGCCGAGGTCGCGGGCGATGACCCGGCCCCCTGTGGTGATCGCCAGATCCTCCAGCATGGATTTCCGCCAATGTCCGTAATCTGGCGGGTGGATGGCGGCGACGGCCGGGCCGCCCTCTTCGCGCGCCGCCAGGAGGGCGACGACGCAGGCGGGGGCGATCTCGTCGGCGATGATCAATAGCGGACGCGTGCTGCCGGCGAGCAATTTACGCAGGCCCGCGACCTCGTCCAGCGTGTGCAGTTTAAGGTCCGTCATCAGGATGTGCGGGTTGTCCAGCACGACCTGCATGCTCTCGACGTCGGTCACCATGTGATGCGAGATGAATCCGCGGTCGAAGCCCATGCCATCGACGACATCGAGCCGGGTTTCGACGCTGTCGCCGACCTCGACGGTGACCACGCCGGACGCGCCGACCCGCTCCAGCGCTTCGGCGACGATGCCGCCGGTGGTGGGGTCGTTGGCGGCGATCAGTGCGACGGCGCGGGCCTGCGCACCGGCCAGCGGGCGGGCGGAGGCTTGCAAGGCGGCAAGCAGATGCTCCATCGCGAGATCGAGGCCGCGCACGAGTTCGACCGGATTAGCGCCGCGATCGAGACATTCCAGGCCGTGCTGCACCAGCGCGTCCGCCAGCACGGTGGCGGTGGTGGTGCCGTCACCGGCAACTTCGTTGGTTTGCATGGACACTTCGCGGACGACTTGCGCGCCCATGTTCTCGAAAGGGTCCTCCAGCTCGACCTCGCGGGCGATGCTGACGCCGTCGCGGGACACGAGGGGCGTGCCGACCGGGCGGTCGATGATGGCGTTCATACCGCGCGGCCCCAGTGTGCCGCGAACGGCGCGGGCGAGTTTTGCCACGCCACGGCCCAGCGCACGGCGCGCGTCGTCGTCGTGCAACATCATCTTTGCCATAGCGAGTCCTTATCGATGCGGGCGGGAGGGGCCCATGCGGGCGAAGTCGAGGAGGGTAGGTTCGCCGGTGAGGTCCGGCTTGTCGTCGCCGAAGCGCGCGGTGAGCAGGGCACCGCAGAGGGCACCGTTGAACTCCGCATTGGTGCCGATCCGGCGTAGGCCGCGCAGATATTCGCGGTAGCCATCATGCGTAAGTTTTTGCCCGGTGGCGTCCACGAACGCCAGGGTGCCGGGCCCGGCGAGCGGACGGCGTTCCACATAGCGGGCGCGCAGCCGGCAACCCGCCATGTCGAGCGGGAGGGCGGCCAACTCGTTAAGGGTCAAATCGACGACATCGATATCCGGCAGGTAGCGCAGCAGCGCCTCTTGCCGCCGCTGAAACGCTTTGACCAAGAAAGTCTGGCGTAGCTCATCGAGGTTACCGGACGCCTCGTCACCCATCGCCTCGTGGAACGACATTCCCGCGGCGACTCCGTCATTGATCTTATCGGCATACATGTGCTCGCCGAGGCGGGGGATGACCCGGGTGACCCAGGGGAGTATACCCACCTCACGCCGCATGTCGTCCGCCATCATCCATGCGAAATTGGATGCGCACCAATAGGTGGGCAGTCGGAAGTCGATTTGGACGGTTCCGCCCTCGATTTCGACGGCGGTGACGAAGCCGAGTTCTGTCACCGGCTCGTCGAGCTCCGGGTCGGTCACATGGTCCAAGCGCCCCAGGACTTCGGCTTCGCGTGTATTTCTCATCGGAAACCCATGGTTGGTGAAAGTCCTCGTTGGGTGAAATGCCCGCTGGCATTCCACCCAACAGGCTTTTACTCGGCGGCGATCAACTCGCGCTGACGCAGTTTCTGCTTCTGCTTCTCCACATCGATGCCGTAGAGCTTGGCGGCATTGAGGCCGAGGATCTTCTTTTTGGCCTCGAGCGTGAGGGTGACGCCCTTATCCTTGGTGATCTGCTCCGGCAGTTCATACGCCATGAACCGTTCCACGAGCCAGCGCGGGGTCCAGATGCCATAGTCGCTGCCGAACAACAGCCGGTCTTCACCAAGCCAGAACAGCAATTCCGACATCAGATTGGCGAAGTAGTCCGGGCGGGAGTGGATGAACGGCAGTGCGACCGCGAGGCCGCCATAAACGTTCTTCTCCTGCACCGCGATCCAGCAGAAATCGTCGAGGCGCGGCAGGCCGCAATGTTCCACGATGAAGTTCAGATTCTGGAAATCGGTGGCGCAATGATCGATATCGGCCACGTCGAAAGCATCGCGGTCCAGGGGCGTGATGGTCGGGCCCTTATGGACGTGGATGTTCTTGATGCCAAGCTTCTCGCACCGCTCCAGATACTTGTAGGCCCACGGATCGGACAGCTTGTAGCCCCGGCTCGATCCCCGCCACTCGGCGGTGTAGAGCTTGACGCCCTGCAGCTTATGGGTTTCAGCCATCTCGTCGAGTTCAGCGAGCCCGGCTTCTTCGTCGCGCGGGTCGAACCGGCCATTGAGGATGAAGCGATCCGGATGCGCGGTCTTCAGCAGAGCATTCCGCTCGACGGTGTTGAAGCCGTCCTTATAGAAATCCTTGAGGTAGGTCGGCTGCAGGATGGCCATGTCGTCCGGGCCGTCCACGAACAGATCCTGGACCATTTGGTCGGCACCGTAGCGGTCGAACTTCTCCTTCGGCCAGACCTGCTCCTTCGGGCTGAGCGCAGTATGGTAGCCGTAGAAGCAGTCGATGAATTGCGCGCCGTGAATGTTCTTCTGATTCTCGGGACGACCATCCCAGTTATGGACGTGACCGTCGATGATGAATATTTCTTCGCCGTCTTTGGTTCTGAACATGCGTTCCTCCGTTTTATTGTCTAGTGGTGGAATGCCATAG
>JAYVOF010000145.1:0-28114 GCA_043758105.1 Rhodospirillales bacterium
CGAAGTAATCCAGGGCAGCGAAAGCCAGTTTTCGGGGAAATTCCGTTAGGGATTGCTCTTTTCGCTCCTGGATTGCTTCGCCAAGGGGTTCGCACTGACGGCGTTATTTAATACCAATCGCCGCATCACGATGACGCTTAATCTTTGTAGGGTGGGCTTCAGCCCACCTTGACCGGGACGGCCTAAAGCGGCGGGCTGAAGCCCACTCTACGATTTGAGCAAAGGTCAGACTGTAGGGCGGTTGGTATAGGCCGGCGGCTACACGATGCTTCGATAATGGGGATATGACAGCGTGACAGGGCGGAGCGCGACCGGGATCGGCAGGTCGCGCCGGGCGAGCGCCATGCAGCAGAACACCGCGAGCGACATGACGGTCGGCGTGCTGCCAAACGGTCCGGCGACCGTAATACCCCAAATCAGGATAATGAAGGCGAAGCAATCCCGCCGGGGATCCGGTGCCCGGACGTAATCAACGATCAAATTCAACAAGAGTGCCACCAACGGTATCGTTCCGACCACACCGACCGCCAGCAAGTTCTGTAGCAGCATGTTATGCGCTTCATCGATTTTCAGACCCGGTAGGCCGTCGAAGTCCGGCAGGATGAATTTACTCGAGTTATAGCCGTAGCCGATCCAGGGATTGAGCACGATTTTGTCCCACGCGAACTCCCAGATCTCGGTCCGGCCCGTCAGCGTGAACAGCTCGGTCGCGTCCCCGGACCGGCTGAGGCCGCCCGAAAGGCTCATCAGGTCGCGCAATTGAATGCTGAGTCCGGCCAGCGCCAGCACGCACCCGCCGAGGATCGCCGGGCCCCATAGCCAGACCGAGCGGCGGAGCGTCACCGCCACAATCCCGAACATGACCGCCAGCAGCGCCGTCCGGCTATCGGCGACCAGCAGGGTGAACAGCCCGCCGCCGCCCATCACCAGCAATCCCAGCAGACCAATGTGCCCGCGCAACCACAGGAGATAGACCAGCGCCAGCAAGACCGCGATGCCGTTGCCGAGCGCATTCGGTTGCCCGGCCAAGCCGCACATCCGCTCCACGACCGTTCCATGGGAGGTGATGAACAACGAGCGCCCGATCTCGGGGGCCGCGTAATAGGCCACCCATCCGACCAACACATACACGAACAGCGACAGCGCGAATGACAGCAGGATCTGTTTTTCCGTCGCCGTCACCGCCAGCGCCGCCCCAAACAGTGCCATGCCGGTCAGGCCGAATGCCGTGCTGAAACTATATAACGGTGCCGCGGAATACAGCGACGACAGCAGGGCATAGGCCAGATAGATCGAAAGCCACATGAACGCGCCGCCGCGCCAAATGGCCGACGAACGCGATAGGTTGCACACGCCAATCAGCCAGGAGAGACCCCAAAGCGCGAATTTCATGGCGTTCTGCCAGTCCAGCCCGAGCTCACCGGGCTGACGCTGGCGAAATAACGCGTCATTGACGAACACCAGCACCATGAGGAAGGCCAGCATCGCCCACGCCTCACCGGCGCATGCGAGCAACGCCACCCACCCGGCCACCACGGCCACCACCAGACCGGCCGGCAGCAGCACCCAGATATCCATCTCCCGGCCCATCCCGACCGACACCACCGTCAGCACCGCCATCATCGTAACGCCGGCGCCGACAATCAGGCTATCGCGAACGGAGACCCGCATGACACCGGCACCCATCAGACCGGCAGAGGGGCCGGCGTGCGGAGGGCGGCCGAGGCCGGGAGCGATCCGTTATGGGTCAGCAGCCGCTCGAAATAGGTAATCGTGCGCGACAATCCATCCGTCAGCTTCACATGCGGCTGCCAGCCCAGCAGGTTCCGCGCCAGGGTGATGTCGGGGCAGCGCTGCATCGGGTCATCCTGTGGCAACGGACGGAACACGAGCCGGGACCGGGACCCGGTCAGCTTCAGGATATGTTCGGCCAATTGCCGCACCGAGATCTCGTGCGGGTTGCCCAAATTGACCGGCCCCGTCACGCTGTCATCGGTCCGCATCAGCCGCACGAACCCATCGATCAGGTCGTCGGCGTAGCAAAACGCCCTTGTCTGCCCGCCATCGCCGAACAGCGTGATGTCATGGCCCAGCAGCGCCTGCACGATGAAGCTGCTCACCACCCGGCCATCATCGGGGTGCATACGGGGGCCATAGGTGTTGAAAATACGCGCTACCTTGATCCGCATGCCGTGCTGCCGGCGATAGTCGAAGAACAGCGTCTCCGCACACCGCTTGCCCTCGTCATAACAGGCGCGCGGACCGAGCGGGTTCACGTTGCCGCGGTAGCTTTCGGTCTGCGGATGCTGGGTCGGATCGCCATACACCTCGCTGGTGGAGGCCTGGAAGATCGGCGCCTTGATCCGCTTGGCGAGGCCTAGGAGGTTGATCGCCCCCATCACGCTGGTCTTGGTCGTCTGCACCGGATCGAATTGGTAGTGCACCGGGGACGCCGGGCAGGCGAGGTTGTAGATCTGGTCCACCTCGACATAGAGCGGGAACGTCACGTCGTGCCGCATCAGTTCGAACCTTGGGTCATCCAGCAGGTGGGCCACGTTCTCCCGACGGCCCGTGAAGAAATTGTCCACACACAGCACGTCTTGCCCATCGGCCAGCAACCGCTCGCAGAGGTGGGAGCCGAGGAAGCCGGCACCGCCGGTCACGAGAACCCTGGTCCGTGTATGTCCCATCGCCGCTTCTCCTATCCGGGTTGAACAACCACAACGGCATTGAAGGGCCCGGTGCCCCCCGGACCTAGGAGGGAAAGGGAGTAGTCCCCGCTCATTGTGCCAGCACATCGTAATCCGGCAGCACCACTTCGCTGCTCTGCATCCCCACCCGACATCCCGGATGCTGGTCCGTCGTCCGCCCGGGCTGCATCGTACTGGCCTTGCGGCCCCGGCAGGGGAATTGCAATTCCGTCTTCTCGCGTCCGGCCGCCAGGGCCCCGACCGTGCCGCCCGGGGCCCACCGCGGCGTCAGCAGCTCGAACCGGGTCTCCACCAGCTCGCGTCCGTCGAACGGCACGCTGCAGCCGACCGATGTCGCCTTGATCTTGCCGGCCAGCATGCCCCGTGCGGTGGCGGCGCGGCAGAGATAGAACGGCTCGCCGCCTTCCTCGCCGCCGCGGACCGCCGCCTCGATCCAGGCCGTGCCGGACGCGGGCGTGGCCGGTGTCCAGGTCATCCAGGGTGCCGCCTGCAAGACGGTGAAATTCTGCGATGTCACAACCCGTCCGCCAAACCCGAAGCTGCAGGTCTTGTCGGGCCCGATCCACGACCCGGGATGGATCGCCCCTTGATACGTCGCCCGGCACACTGCGACCGGGCGGAGCGTGAAGGGACGGGTATCGCCCGCATCCGCCGTCTCACCCACCGTCATGGCCCGGACCCCTTCGGACAAATCGGTCCAGGTTGGGCCCAGCACCTCGAACGGCCCCGACTCCACCTCTTTATTGTCAAAGCCGACATGGCAGCCGGCGAAATCGGCCCGGTAGCGCCCCAGCAATGTCGCCCCTGCGTAGGTCGTGCGGCACGGGTAGAGCGGGAGTCCGCTCTCGGAACCGGCGACGATGGCATCCCGCAACCCGGCCGCGTCGCCCGCCTTGACCGCGCGCCAGGATGTGCCCTGGGCCCAGCTGACTTCAGCGGTGGTCAGCAGCAGCAGTGCGACCCCGCCGGCGATCGCCCCCGCCCCGGCCAGGGTTGCCAGGACCGTCGAGGCCCTGATCCGGCCCGGCACGTCGAATTTCGGCACCACCACCGGCGCGCGCGGCGGCACGGACCATCCGCCGCCGGCCGCGCCCGGCTCACCCGCTGAAATCCTCTCATGCTCGATGATCGGACCGCGTCCGAACAGCCCACTCATTGCAGGGCCTCACCGGTGCGGGTGGGAGCCTTGAGAGATGATTGCGGCGATTCCCTCAGTTGATATATCGCGTCGGCAATCAGGATCGCGGTGGTTTCGGGCGTCAGCCGGGCGATCCGGGCCTGCACCGCCTCGCGCATCGCGGCCATCGCTGCCGGGCTGGTGCCGAGCGCACGAACGATCCCGGCGTCGACGGAGGCTTCGGACTGCGGATCGAACACCCACCCGGTCTCGCCCTCGATCACCAATTCCTCCACCGCCTGGCTATACAGGCTCCCCAGCACCGGGAGGCCGACGGCCATCGCCTCGTTCACCACCAGGCCCCATTCGTCGAGCAGCGTCGGGAACACCAGCAGGTCGCACTGGGCATAGGTTTCCGGCACCTCGGCGTACGGGACATTCCCCAAAAAGCGTGGCGTCAGACCGGGGGGCCAGGGTAGCGCCTCCAGCTCGGCCCGGAGGTCCCCGTCACCGAGCCACCAGATTTCAGCGGGTTCGGAGCCCGCCGGGCGCGGGTTGTTGACCGCCCAGGCCATCAGCCGGCGGGCGAATGGCAGCACCCCCTTGCGGCTGTTCAGCATGCCCACACACAGCAGGCGGGTGCAGGCTCCCGCCGGGCGGGTCCGCTGGGCGGCGGCAAAGCGGGCGACATCCACGGGTTGGTTCACCCGCGTGATGAGGTGATCGGCCACACCGAAGCGCTGCACATACCGCGCACCGCTCTCGCCGTTGACCATGACGCCATCCGCGGCCGCCAAGATGACCCGGCGCAGCATCCGGCGCGCGAGGCCCCAATTCCGCTCACTATGCTCGGACAGAAAACACCAGAGCAGCAGCTTCGTACGCGGACGGAGCGCCTTATACAGCACAGCCTGAAGTGTCCGTGCCCCTAACTCGGCAGAGATCACCACATCCGGGGCATACCGCAGCAAGCGCGGGATGGTGTCGTAGGGCACATGCACCTGAAGCGGGCGAATGAATCCCGCGAGGTCGGTCATGGTCGGGTAGAGCGTGACGTTCCGCTGCACGACGACATCGAGGGTGCCCCATTCCGGGATCCAGGCACGATCGTTTTCCATCGGCGTGGAGATAAAGACACGAAGAGTACCCACCAGCTCCCGCAGCCGCTCCAGCAGCGGCACCCGATAGGGGGCGACGAAGTTCATCAGCAGCGCCACGCGCATTAGCTTGGGACCTTTCTCAAGAGGAGGATCACCGGTCGCGAAAAAGGGATCACCGGCCTAACAGCCCGGCGTGTCGTCCGTATGAGCTATGCCGGGCATAGCGGCGATACCGGTCGACACTCACCATCGACAGCACGCATCCCGCCACGTCGGCGCCGGCGGCGAGCAGCAGCCGCAGACCCGCCGTCACATCGAGCCGGGTCGTGCCCTGCCAGCGGACCACCATGACAGTCTTTTCCGCAAGCCTGCTGAGACTCCGAGTCTCGGCCGCGATCAGGAGCGGGGCCGAATCGAGCACCACCAAATCGAACTGCTCGGCCAAACCCGCCAGCAGCAGGCGCATGGGCTCCGAGCCGATCATGTCCGGCGCGATCGTCTCGCCGGCCCCGGTCGGGATCACGTAGGCATGGGACAGCGCGTCGGCCTGGATGACATCGGCGACGGTCGCCTTACCACTCAACAGGTTCGACAATCCGGGCTCCCGCAGGACGCCGCAGGCCCGATGGATCCGTCCGCGGCGCAAATCGCAATCCACGATCACGACCCGCTTGCCATCGCCCGCCATGGTGCGGGCCCAGGCCAGGGCGATGGAAGACTTGCCCTCGCCTGGAAGTGCGGACGCCAGGAGGACGACCTTGGGCGAGCGCTCGGCCCCCGACAGCATGAGGCTGGTCTGGAGGCCGCGCGTGGCCTCGGCCGTCGTGCACATCGGCTCCGCCCGGCTCATATCCTGCTGACCGCGCAACCGGCGGCGGAGTGCCGGGAAGACGCCGATCGCTGCCAGGCCGAGCGATTGTTCCAGCTGATCGGGCGTGGAAAACCCCCGGTCGAAACTTTCGAGCAACAGCGCCAGGAGGCCGGCGAATAATAGGCTGGCGATCAGCACGATCGGGGTAATCACGCCGAGCTTGGGGAACGCAGGCTCGGCTGGGGGCTCGGCGCGCGAGATCACCTGAGCATCCGGTAGCTGCAGCCCGCTTTCGATGCTGGTTTCCTTAAGCCGCGTCAGCAGCCGGTCATACAGCGCGCGGTCGGCATCGGCCTCGTGCTGCAGGGCGCGCAGCTCGATCTCGCTCTCGTTGCCCTGATAGGATTGATCGCGCAATTTGCCGAACAGGCTCTGCAGCATCGTCAGACGCTGGCGGGCGATCTGCACCGACTGCTCCAGGCCTTGGGCGCGGAACCGGCCCCCGCTTGCGGCATTGAGCCGCGCCTCGGCATCGGCGAGGGCGGCCTGGGCCCGGATGATTTGCTCGCCGGTCTCCGTCACCTGCTCCGCCACCAAATTGCCGCCCCGGCCCTGCGTCAGGCCGGCGCCGCGGCGGAACGCCTCCACCGCCTGGCTGTCGGTCAAAACCTGCTGGCGCAATTCCAGGACGCGGGCATCCAGCCATTGATGCGCACCGTCGGTCGCCTCTCGTTTGGCGCGAAGCTGGGCCTCGATATAGGCCGCGACCGCTGCGTTGGCCGCACGCGACGCCAGCACCGGGTCGGCGCTGTCGAAACTTACGCTGATGACGCGCGACCGGCCCTTGGCCGCGACACCGAGGTGGCGGAGATAGGCGTCGATCGGGATGGAGAGCGGGTCCGCCACGATGGGCTCGATCTCCGGTGCCGGACGATCGACGATGTTGCGCAGCGCCGCGGGCAGCACCGCCATCGCGGCGTGGACCTGATCGGCCACCACGCGGCTGAGCTTGGCGCTGAGCCCGGGTGCGGCAAGGGTTGGATTGAATTCGGGCATCTTGTCCAGGTCGAGCCGCTGCACCACGCTCCGCGCCAGGTCGCGCGAGCGGAGGATCTGGATCTCGCTCTCCACCACCTCGCTATCGCCGCCGAGCCCGGCGAGCACGGCCTTCAGATCCACCACCTGCTGCTGGCGTGGGCTGATCATCACGTCCGCCTGCGCGGTGTAGCGCGGGGTGATCCGGTGCGCGGCCACCACGGCGACGGCGGTGAGGCTCAGCGTCACCAGGACGATGAGGGCGCGGCGCCGGCCCAACATCTCCCCCACGGACCGCAGCCGGTTCACCGGCGGGACCCAGCTCGGGGGAAACGGGGCGGCGACGCCCGGTCCGATCACGGCAAGGCTGTTGGAGCTTAGCGGCATTGCAAAACCGACTCCTCATAGCGGTCTAATAACGACAGGACACTAGCATTTGTATGTGCCACCCTCCCAAGTCTCAGGAGGGGTACTCCCGGTGGTGCAGCGCAGCAGGAGGAGTCAGACCAGAAGGCTGGAGACCATCGTGACGGCGGCGCATACGGCGAGGATGGAGGCCGCGTCGCGCCACCGGAGTAGGCATGCACGGTGCAACACCCACAGCTGGAGCATCAGGAGCGGCAGCGCACTCGCCACCAGCCCCAGTGCGGCCCCGGTGATGCCGTTCAGCTCGTATCCCGCCCGGGTGACCGCCAGCTGGATCAGCAGCGCGGTGGGATAGACCACCAGGCCCTCCCGCCACGGACGCTCGGCGGTGGACAGCGAAAGCGGCATCAGCCAGGCGGCGACCACGAGGCTCGGCACCGCCAGCATCAGCAACAGCACGACCGGGACGGAGGCGAGGAATTTTGGGTATAGCACGCCGATGAGCGGTGGCCCGGCCACCATGCCCACCAGTGTGATCATTCCCATCGTGAGGCCCAGCAGGCAAAAATCGCGCCGGATGACGGATGAGACGGCATACGCGCCCCCGGACGCGCAACGTGTGACGATCCGCGGGTAATAGAACTGCGCCAACGCGCCCACGGCACCGATGATCAGCGTCACGACGTTGGACCCGAAGGCAAAATGCCCCAATTCGAGGTCGCCCGCCGGACTCCCGGCCACGAGCCCTGAGACGACCCAGCGGTTGGCGGTCAGATAGAACGCCCACACGAAGGACGTGAGAAACAACGGCAGCCCCTGCCTGATCAGCGCGAATGCGGCGCGGGGTGCCGGGCGGGCCGACCACACGACCGGCATCCCCGCCTGCACCCAGCCGGCCAGCACCGCGTAGGCCACGCCCAGCATGGCGAACACGCCGGTAATACCGCCCAGCACCAGGCCCACCGGGCGGGCGATCGCCAGGATGAGCATGGCCGCGATGTTGATCCGCCCGAACGCCGCCCGCTCGGACGCCGCGCGATAGAACGAGCCTGGGCCGAGCACCACCATGAACCCCACGCCGGCGGCCAGCGACAGCCACGCCGCACCCGCCGGAAACCCGCTCGTGCGGTAATGCATCGCCACCGCCGCCACCGCCCCGCCAACCAGCAAGAACACTGCTATATAGAGACGGGTCCACAGCACGCCCTGCCGGAAGCGGCGCAGCGCCGACGCGTCACCCGCCGCCAGCATTTTCGGCACCAGCCGGTCCGTCAGCTGCGACAGGCCGAAATCGAATACGAGCCCATATTGGAACAGAGTGACCACCAGGGCGTAGTGGCCGAACGCCACCGGGGCCAGCAACATCGGCAACAACAGCCCGACGCCGGCATTCAGCGCACTGAGCGCGGGCATGGTCGCATAAAACAGCATTCGGGCCACCATTCGACCCATATGCGAGCCGGCCAAAAACGGGGTGCCGATCCGCGCTCGCACCCGGCGGCTGAAATATATCCAGGAATAGAGGGGGCGCGCGAGACGGACGGTGCCCTTACTTTCGCTCAAGAAGAACTCTCGCTCGAGAAGACGGGGCCGTGGTCATCATGCCCCAACCTTGCGAGAGCGATCGAGGTCTGTCGATTGGCATTTCGGGGATGCGGCCCCCGGAACCCTCTTCGTTGGGAGTACTCCGCAAGGCCAGTCGGCCCCGCGCGGCCGCGCTGTTATCGATACGGGTGACCAATGTCCGAAGGTGGGCGGCCGAGGGTGGGCGTTCACCGGAGACTGAGATCGCAATTATTTCGTGAGGTCATCGATGGCATACGAGGCAGGCACGATGGACACCCTAATGAACGCCCCGTTCGGCGCGCCCCGACGCAGCTTGTGGAGCGTCGCCCGAGAGTTTTTCAATCCGCCCCTTGACCGTGTAGATGCAGCCGAACGCGTGGATGCACAGGGTTGGAGTATGGGTCATTCTGCCGGCGCGCTCTCCAGCTATCTGCGCATCCCGGTAAGCCGGTGCCCGGAGGCGGCCAGCCGAATCCTTTACACCGGCAACCTGTCTCCCGCCAGCGGTGCCGCCGATTTTCTGAATGGCGCCATCACCTGGACGGAACAGCATCCGGACCGGGCGATCGAGCTATGCTGGATCGGCGAGGGCGATATGCAGGGCGTGCTGCGCGCGCAACCGTTACCGGCCAATCTACGGCAGCGTTTCGCCGGGCCGCTCACGCCCGGACAGATCGCCGGGCGGATGGCGCAAAGCGGCCTGCTAGCGCTCCCCTACGTCGGCCGGGGCTGGCCGCCGTATCTGCTGGAGGCGATGGCGTCCGGTATGGTCGTGCTCGGCAGTGAGCGGAACCCGGGCGTCCGCCGCCTCGTCTTGCACCAACACACCGGCTGGCTGTTCGATCCGCGCTCACCCGCGTCTCTCCTGATCGGGCTGAACGCAGCGCTCGGCGTCGGTGCGGAGCCGTTGCATGCGATGCGTGAGCAGGCGCGGGCGCGGGCACTTGGCTTCCAAAGCCGTATGGCCGCCCCGCTGCGTGATCAGGCGGGGCGCGATCTTGGCCCCATCGACGTCAGCCGGGCCGCACAGGCCGGGTGAGGTCCATGGGCGTGAAGCATCCTTTGAGCGAGGCCCGCCCGTGGGATGGCGGCGCGGGCGAAGCCGGTCCGCCCCCGGCCGCCCTGGCCTGGGGGGAGGCGCAGGCCGACGCGCGGTCACGCACGATGAGCCGCAGCCCTTTATTACTGCTGCCGTTCCTGATGGGTGCCGCGGACGCGGCGGTGATTCTGGGCACCGGACTGGCCGCGGCCGTGTTGCGGGCGGGCGGTGGTCCGGTGCCGGCGGACCCGGTGCTGGTCGCCACGTTGGCCGCACTCCTCGGCATCAATGCCGTGACGCTGTCGGGCGGCTATGACCTGCGCGGACGGGCTGGCTTCGTCGTCCTGACGGGACGGGCCGTCCGGGCCTGGAGCCTCGTATTTCTGGTGCTCATTATCGCCGGATACCTCACCAAGACATTGGAGGCGTACTCCCGCCTCTGGGCCGTCGGCTGGTATGTCTCGGCCGCGATCGGCCTCGGCCTGGTCCGGGTCGGCGGCGAGGCGCAACGCCGCCGGCTGCGGCGCAGCGGGCGGCTCGCCTCCACCGTCGCCATCGTCGATCTGTGCGGCGGCGGCGCGGCGTTCGCGCGCAATTTGGTGCGGGACAGCGTGGACTTGCGGCTCCTCGGCGTGTTCCGGCCCCGCCCCGATCAATCAGCCCCCTGTGACGGTGCCCCTGCGTGTACGCCTCCGTGTGTTGGCACCGGGTGTGCAAATGACAACGCCGTCCATACCGGGCCGGGGCCGAGCGGCCTGGTGGAGTTGATCGCCCTGTCCCGCTTATTCCGGATCGATGACGTGCTGGTGCTGATTTCGGGCCAGACCCCGGTGGACGGAGAGCCGGGCGTGAACATGCCAGCGATCCTCCGCGTACTCGGCACCATTCCCGCGACCGTCCGGCTCTGCCCTCTCATGCCCGAGCTTTCGCATGCGCCGATCCGCGAGGCCGCGCTGTGGCATGACCGGGCCGTGCTGACGGTGCACCACCGTCCGCTCGGTGGCTGGAGCAGCACCGTGAAGCGGGCCGAGGACCTGGTGCTGGGCGGGATTATGGTCATCTTACTGGCACCGTTGATGCTGATCATCGCGGCGCTGGTGAAGCTCGATAGCCCCGGACCCGCGCTGTTCCGCCAGCCGCGGCAGGGCTTCAACCAGAACATCTTCACCGTGCTGAAATTCCGCAGCATGACCCATACCGTGGTCCCGGATGGCGAGGTCCGGCAGGCGGTCCGGGGCGATGCCCGCGTCACGCGCCTGGGCCGGATCCTGCGGCGCACCAGCCTCGATGAGCTGCCGCAGATCTTCAACGTATTGCGGGGCGACATGTCGCTCGTGGGTCCGCGTCCGCATGCGATCGTGCATAACGAGCTGTATTCCGGCTTGATCGACGACTACCTGGGGCGCCATCGGGTGCAGCCCGGCATCACCGGGTGGGCGCAGGTGAACGGCCTGCGGGGTGAGACCGAGACGCTCGACAAGATGCAGCGCCGGGTCGAGCACGATTTGACCTATATCGATAACTGGTCCGTGCTGCTCGACCTCAAGATCATCTTCTATACGGCGCTGTCGGTGCTGCGGGACCGCACCGCGTATTGAGTTATGGCCGGTTCGGTGATGCAATAACCGGCGGGAAATCCGCCGGCGCGTGCGTGGCGCGGTAATCACCCAGCGCTGCGTCGGCAAAGCCAGGGTCGGCATAGACCGGGGCCGCATCCTGCACCGGCGGTGCCCCCGCCATGCTGGCGCCCGACTCGTTGAACAGCATATTGCCCCTGACGACGGGCTGCCCGCCGTCCAGCCAGACGAACAGCTTCGCCTGCGGGCCCCGCGACAGGATGATGTTCTCCACGACGACATTCCCCTCCTGCCGGTTGGACGGGTCCGTGTCGGCGGGTGCGGCCTGAAATAGCACGGCCGACGCGTGACCATCGCCGAGATCGAGGACGTTGTGCGTCACCACATTATGGCTGCCACCATGGATCTGCACCGCATCCGACCCGGCGTTCCGCACGACGTTGCCGCTCACCCGCACACCGCTGATGGAATCGTCGAGATAGATGCCGACGCTGTGCCGGTCCGGTCCGCCCGTGAGATCGATCCAATTATCCGTCACGCGCGTCGCGGTTTCGAGCTGACTGCGGCCCAGCAGGTAGATCGCGCCGCTATCGGTGGCGGTAAGGTTGGTGCGCAGCACGGCGTTGCCGACCACCGCGTTGCCCAAATTGATCGTCGTCTCGTCCCAATTCACGATCCCGATGCCCATGCCGGCGGTATCGCTGACCCGGTTGCGGATAATCAGGTTGCGGCTGGCGCCATGCAGGAAGATGCCGCCACCATGGGTTTCCGGACCGCCCGCGCCCTGAATGACGTTGCTGTCGATCCCGTTGCCGTCGCTATCGTCCTGCAATTCGATCCCTGTGCGCGCCGCGTTGAGAATCGTGTTGCGTTGCAGGATGTTGCGCTGGGAATGGCGCAGAAGAATCCCACCGCCGGCCGCCTCGCTCCGGTTCTGGGCGATCAGGCAGTCATGGGCGTCGTCCAGCAGCATGGCAGTGCCGTCTGGCCCCGTGGCACCGAAACTCAGCCCCATGACGGTCACGTCCCGCGTATGGCTGAGCGTCAGGAGCGGGGTGTCATCCGGCGGGGTCCGCTGCAGCATGGGTGCCTGCCCGGGGCAGGCGATGAGCGCGACGCCCGCGTGTTCGGGACCGAGCACGAGGCGGTCCTCGATCACATGGATACCGCCGTGCAGGTAAACGGTCCGGCCGGGTTGACCGGTCGCGATCGCCAGCGCGCGCACGATGGTCGCCACCGGCTGAGACGCCGTTCCGTCATCGGTGTCCTCGCCAGTGGGATCGACATAGATGGCACCCAATGGGGACCGTCCGGGGTGGGCGCATGGGGTTAAGAGGGGGGGTAGGTCCGAAAGGGGCGCTGACGGTTCAGCACGGACCGGGGCAGCCGGGAGCACGGCCGTGAAAACAATGCATAGAAAGGATAATTTATTCAACATTCTATGTGCCCTGTGACCCAGGTTACACCCCCGGCCGGGGCGGTGGCCTAGAGGTTTTGTTCCGCTCTCGCTTGGAGTACACGAAAACGTGTTCATATTTGACGAACGAAACCCGTGGAATTCGAAATTTTTTCGTTGCCGATTGCAAAAAATGTGTAAAAAATAGCTATAGAGGACGAAATAAAGTTTAGGTTTTGCGCAAAATCCAAACATAAAAGCTGGCAAACAAACATTTGCTGAACGGGTCGAAACGCTCTCGAAGCTCGCAGTGACGGTTTTAGCTCTGAACGACGGGAACGAACGAATGCAATATATGAGCACTCAACCAGGCCAAAATGCGCCCGTGATGTTCAGCAGCGCGGACCTCCTGTTCGACTCCGAGGGCAAGCGGGTTATGACGGGGCCCACCCGCAAAGTCTTGCTCGTCGTCAACGGACGGTTGTTCCGCGACGGCCTGCGCAGCCTCATGCACGCCTCCGGCCTCACGGTCGTCGGCCATTGCGACACGCTCAAAGAAGCCGTGCCGCTGATCGCCAAGATGGAACGGCCGGACCTGGTCGTCGTGGATATGCATACGACCGCCGATGACGTTCAGGCCTTGCAGGACCGGCTGCCCGGCACCCGCTGGATCCTGCTGTGCGACCATCGCGATGCCCATAAACGCGTGATCGGGGCTGATTTCGATTGGATCCTGTTTCAAGATATCTCGGCCGAAATCCTCCATCACGTGGTGGAACTGATGCTGCTGGGCCATTCACGGATGCCGCGCGATTCTGCCATGGCCGGTTCGCCAGCCTCGACCGAAACCATGACGCCAGGAACCATGGGGGTCGGAACCATGGGGGCCCCGGCCGTGCACGGGGCAGCATTGGCCGAGCCGATGCCCGGCATCTTCGACGTATCCCTCACCGAGACACCCCGGCCCGAGGCCGTTAGGGCGGCGCCCGCGATCCTGCCAGGGCGTTTGCCGGAGCCGCAAGTGCCGCCGCCCTTCGCCCAACCGTCCGCGTTGCTGCGCCCCACCACCATGCTCCCGGCGCAAGATATCCAGCGCCAGCGGACCGTCCACCTGTCCGACCGGGAGAGCGAGATCTTGCAATGCCTGGTGAACGGTGCCTCCAACAAAGCGATCGCCCGGGAGCTCAACATCGCCGAGGCCACGGTCAAGGTGCACGTGAAGGGCCTCCTGCGGAAGATGCAGCTACAGAACCGGACGCAGGCCGCCATCTGGGCCGTGAGCCATCCGATGCCCACCAGGCACCGCGCCCTGCCGCCACCCACCGAAGAAAACGAATAGGCCGCATCTCCGTCCTAAACTCTTCCGGCCATGCACGAACCTCGGAGATGCGAACATGTCACATTCGTCACTGAGCCGCCGTGCCCTGTTGTTCTCCACTATGGGGGCCTCCGGTGCCATGGTCGCGGGCTGCGCCAATAATTTCCTGCCGCAAGACGGGCCGCACATGGGGGCCGTCATCGATGGCGCCACCCTACGCACCGGACAGGCGACGCCGGACGCCACCCTCGCCTACGGCCTCGTGAAGGTCGATGCGCAGGTGCTGCGCCACCTAAAATCCGAGGATGTGTTCCCCACCTTCTCACCCCAGATGGTCTCGTCCGGCCACGGGCGTCCCGGCAATGCGATCGGCGTCGGCGATTTCGTCGGCATCACCATCTTCGAGGCCGGCGCCGGCGGCCTCTTCGTCCCGTCCGAGCCGGGCACACGATCCGGCAATTTCGTGCAATTGCCGCCACAACAGGTCGATAGCGGCGGCAGCATCCTGGTGCCCTTCGCAGGCTCCGTCCGCGCCGCCGGACGCTCGCCGCAATCGGTCGCCAAGGATATCCAGGCCAAACTGGCGGACCGGGCGCTCGAACCCCAGGCGATCGTCACGGTGACCGAACGACGGTCCGACGCGATCAACGTGACCGGAGACGTCACCAGCTCCACCCATTTCTCACTCGATCCCGGGGGCGAGCGGCTGGCCGGCGCGGTGTCGCGCGCGGGCGGGCCGAAATTCCCCGCCTACGAATCGCTCGTCACGCTCCAGCGCGGTTCCGTGACCTCCAAGGCCTTCTTGTCCGAGGTTATGAAGGACCCGGCGCAGAACATCCCGCTCCATCCCGGCGACACGGTCTATGTGTCACGCGTGCAGCGGACCTATCTGGCGCTCGGCGCGGTCGGACCCGGGCAGTTCCTGGGTGCCGTGAACCGGCGGGTGGCGTTCGAAGACAGCCGTATCACGATGGCCGGTGCGATCGCCAAGGTCGGCGGCCTGGCGGATGACCGGGCCAACGCGCGCGCCGTGTTCCTCTACCGGTTCGAAACCCGCGCGACGCTGGCCGCACTCGGTGTCCCGGTCACGGCCGATACCCCGGCGCAGATTCCGACGGTGTACTATGTCGATCTAATCGACCCCGCCGGGTATTTTTACGCCAACCAATTCTCGATGCGCGACGAGGATTTGATCTTCGTCTCCAACGCGCCCTCCACGGATGTGGCGAAGTTCTTGGCGCTGATCTTGCCGCTCGCCTACACCTCGGCCAGCTTCAAGTCGCTCTAACGGCCTGGGCGGCCGTTCGCGAACCCGATCTGGGACGTGGAGATCCCGGCGCGACGGGCGCGTGTGTCGCCCCTGCATTGCTTCGCCAAGCGGCGCGCATTGAAGATGACTCATAGGGTCATTCCTTTATGGCCGTGGGTACAAATCCGCCCACGATCCATACGGTTCGCACGATGAGCCGCCCATTCGGGGTACTCCGCCCCGTCGGCATGGGGTACCCCCGGCCCGCGCCCTACCTAAGCCGGCCATGATCCCTCTGCACCAGTTCCGCCGCACCCGAAACGCGGGATGATCCGGGTAGGCCGCGTCCCGATTGAGGCGACGCCGATCAGAGGGTGATGCGATGAACGCCTGGCGGAATAAGACAGAACGAGACATTTCTGGTGGAGCGATGACCGGCGTGGGCGCACAGCGCCGGGAACGGACGGCACTGGTCGCCGGGGCTGGGGGCTTCATCGGCGGCCATCTCGTCCGGGCGCTGTTGGCCGAGGGCCGCGTGGTCCGTGCCGTCGATCAAAAGCCGCTGGCGGAATGGTATCAGATCGACGAGCGGGCGGAGAACATCACCGCCGACCTGTCCCGCCTGCCGCAGTGCCAGGACGCCGCGGACGGTATGGCCGAGGTGTTCAACCTCGCGGCCGACATGGGCGGCATGGGCTTCATCGAGACGCACAAGGCCGAGTGCATGCTCTCGGTCCTGATCAACACCCACCTATTGATGGCCGCCCGCGACGCCGGTGTGTCCCGGTTCTTCTTCAGCTCGTCCGCCTGCGTCTATGCCGCCGGGCACCAGCGGTCGCCGAGCGTCGTGGCGTTGCGGGAGCAAGATGCCTACCCGGCTGAGCCCGAGGACGGGTATGGCTGGGAAAAGCTGTTTAGTGAACGGATGTGCCGGCATTTCACCGAGGATTACGGGATCGAGACCCGGATCGCCCGCTATCACAACGTCTATGGCCCGCACGGGACATTCGACGGCGGACGGGAAAAGGCCCCCGCGGCGATCTGCCGTAAGGTCATCCAGGCCAAGCAGGCCGGCCGGGACACCATCGACATCTGGGGTGACGGCGAGCAGACGCGCAGCTTCATGTATATCGATGACTGCGTGGAGGGCACGCTGCGCCTGATGCGGAGCGACGTGCGGGTGCCGTTGAACGTCGGTAGCGCGGAATTGGTGAGCATCAACAGCCTGGTGGATCTGGCATCGGACATCGGCGGCGTCCGCTTGGCGCGCAGCCACGACCTGTCGGCACCGCAAGGGGTGCGCGGCCGCAATAGCGACAACACGCTGATCAACGAGGTTCTCGGCTGGGCCCCGTCCATCACGTTGCGGGACGGACTGACCCAAACCTACAGATGGATCGAGGAATCGCTGGCTGACGTTCCGGCGGTCCCCACCCGGGCCTCCTTCGTTGCGTCTCCGGCCGTGGCGTCTCCGGCCGTGGCGACCCCGGCCTGAGATGCTGACGCACGAGACCGTACCGCGGGAGAACGTGCTGGGGGTCGGCGTCAGCGCCATCAACACGCGCGATGTGCTGGACACGGTGCACGGATGGATCGCGGAACGGGCGCGGCACTATGTATGTGTCACGGGCGTGCATGGCGTTATGGAAAGCTGGCGGTCGGAAGCGCTGCGGCGGATCCATAACGAGGCCGGGCTCGTGACACCGGACGGGCTGCCGCTCGCCTGGCTGTTGCGGCTCGGCGGGCATCGCGGCACCCGGCAGGTATGCGGGCCGGATCTAATGCCCGCGCTGTTCGTCGCCGGGCAGGATCCGGGGTATCGGCATTTTCTGTATGGCGCGACGCCCGACACGCTTTTGTTGTTGCGCCAGGGATTATTGCGGGTGGCGCCGCGGGCGCAGATCGTCGGCGAGCACGCGCCGCCATTCCGGGCCATGACGCCGTCCGAGGACGCGGCGGCGATGGACATGATCAACGCGCATCGGCCGGACATCGTCTGGGTCGGCCTCAGCACGCCCAAGCAGGAAATGTGGATGGCGAGCCACCGCGACCGCCTGGACGCCCCGGTGCTGATTGGCGTGGGGGCGGCGTTCGACTTCAACGCCGGTCTAAAACGCCGGGCACCGCGACTGATGCGGAGCCTGGGGCTTGAATGGGCGTATCGGGTGGCGCAGGAGCCGCGCCGGCTGGCCGGGCGTTACTTACGTAACAACCCTGCCTTTATCGGTCTCATCTTATTGCAAAAGGCCGGGCTGCTTCAGCCCAAGCTCCTGGGCAGCCCGGCCGAACGTCACGCTTGATTAGGCTGGTCGTAGGCCGATCAGGGTCTGGTTGATCTGCGCAAAGCCGATGCCGTCGCCGCTGGTGACGTAATTGCCGCCCGTGACGCCCGGGTTGACGTAACTGGGGTTCGTATCCGGGAAGGCATTCAGCGACGCACCGGTATTACTCCAGTAGTCGTTGCCGGAGACGTTCGGTGAGCCGCCATTCAGCGACTCGAAGAGCGAACGGCGGGCACCCGGGTTTTCGCTGACCACGATATTGCCGGTGACCGAATTGTTCTGCAGCGGGTTCGGGCTGTATTGGTCGGAGGGGCCGGCCTGGAACAATCCGGCGGTGGCGTTGCTGGAGCCCACGTTGAAGACGTTACCGCTAAAGGCGTTATTGCTGCCACCATGAATTTGGAACCCGTCGGAGCCGATGCCGGTCACGATATTACCGGTCACGGTCACCCCACTGGCGCCGTCATCGAGGTAGATCCCGACACTATGCTGACCCGCGCGCCCTGTGCCGGAGACGAAGTTCATCGTGACCGTATTCAGGGTGTTAGCGTTCGACCGGCCGAGAATGTAGATCGCGCCAGAGTCGGTCGATGACAGGTCTGCATCATAGATCGCGTTATACGCAATCATGTTGTTGAGATTTTGGGTGCCGGGGCTGGTGCTATAGAAATCTGCCAGGTCGATGGCCGCACCCTGGGTGTTCGTGATGACGTTATGGGTAATTTGGTTGCCATTCGCGCCATGCAGGAAGAAAGCACCACCATAGGTTTCCGGTGCGCCGACGCCGGTGATGGTGTTGCTGTCGAACGTATTGGCGTTGCTGCCGTCCTTGACTTCGATGGCGCTCCCGCTGGTGTTGGTGATGGTGTTGCGCGAGAGGGTGTTACGACTGCCGTTATTTTCCAGCAGCACCGCGCCGCTGTTATTGATGAAGCTGTCGCCGGTGACGCTGACGCCGGTCGCGCCATCCAATACGAGGGCAGGCCCGGCGGCGTCGGCGAAGGTGAGGCCGCTCAGGCTGATATTCGATCCGCCACGGATATCCAGCACGGTCTGCTGACCGTGTGCATCGAGAACTACGTTGCCGGTGCCTTGAATGACCAGGCCTGAATTTCCACCGCCAAGATACACGCCGGACGTGGCGTAGGACCCGCTCGACACGGAAATAGTGCTGTTACCATTGGACGCGTTCACAGCGCGCTGCAGCGTCGCGAACGGTCGTGCGGCGCTGCCGTCTCCACCATCGCTCCCGCCGATGGAAACATAGATCGCGGTCCGCCCAGCGGGGATGACGTTACTCGTCAGTGTCTGAGATGGCACGGGCGGTGGGACTGGCACCGGAACCGGGGCCGGTACCGGCACAGGCACAGGCACCGGCACCGGCACCGGAACTGGAACGGGCACGGGCACGGGTGTCTGTGTTGGAACGGGCGGCGGGATTGGGGCGGGCGTGGGGACCGGGACCGGGACCGGGGCCGGGGCCGGGACCGGGACGGGTATGGGTGTCGGAACGGGGGCCTGGATGGGAATAGATCCGAGGACGGGGGCTGGCGTTGGGGGGCCCACAAAGACCGCTGCGGGAACGATAAAGTTGATCTTGCCGCCGTAATACATTTGGTTCGAGTGAGCGGTGCCGTGGGATGAAACGTAGCTTTCGGTCGGACTATATCCGCTAATGACAGCGCCATTGATCACAATGGATTGCACGGTCAAAAGTTGGGCAGAGGAGTCGTGATTTGTGAATGCAATTGAGACGGTATGATCGATACCCGCCGCAACGTTGGCGGAAAACTTGTAGGCTTTAGTATTGTTGTCATTGACGACAGCCGAACCATAGGCAACGCCATCGATCTCCAGCGTCATTTGTGGAAAATCTATTTGATTGAAGCTGGCGGTCGCATTGACCGTAATATCATATTTCATTATTACGTACGCCTCGTGAGGTGACAGCCGTCCACCCGCGCATGTGCACGGTAATTTTCAGCTATTGTTGATGGGGATCGTCGAATCGTCAGTCCCCGGCCGGTCCGGCCAGGATAAGATTAAATGTCTAAGTTCGAGTTAACGGACGCAGACAATCTGTGACCGAGATGAAAATATTTGACCGCTGACCCAAGTTGTCTCTCAGGTCAAGCATTGAGGCATGAGCGATAACATTTGTTAATCTGCCACGTGATGCTTCGTGCGGTCCCTTAAGCGCAGGCCATTTGGCTTCCCTTGACCGTTGATAACCTTTGCTTCACGGATAGGTGACGGGACAGATGCTTGGAGTCAACCGAAATCTCTATTTCGAGGTACTCCGAAAGGTCATCAAACGTCAGCGTGTTTCCGCCACACTCGTTTGAATCGATCCCTTCGCGTCGTCCGCGCGCCAGACTATTTCGGATAGGAAATCTTGTATAAAAATGCAGATCTGACTTAGATAGCTCGCCGGGCCCGTTGGTCGTTGCTGCACCAGGGAGCGATTAAATTGAACAGGGGTCACTTCAGTATGGACAGCTGTATGCAACACGCCATCCTGTCGGTCCTCTGCGCCGCCGCGTTCGCCGGCGCGCCAGCGAACGCGGCCGAGCTTCTCGGTGAGACCCCTGACACCACACTTACACTCGCCGCGCCAACGCTCGCCGCGCCAACGCTCACGGTGTTCGATGCCGGTTCGCTGCCGGCGGGCAACCGGGCGGCCTATTCCGCCCTCATCACCCGGGAGGCCGATCGGCGCGGCATGCCGTCCGCCCTGGCCCACGCCGTCGCCACCATCGAAAGCGGCTGGGACCCGAACGCCCGCGGCACCTCCGGCGAGGTCGGCCTCATGCAGATCATGCCCGCGACCGCTGCCATGCTCGGATTCCGCGGCACGAATGAACAACTGGCCGATCCCGCCACCAATATTCGGCTCGGCGTGCAGTATCTCAGCGCGGCATGGGTTCTGGCCGGCGGGGAACCTTGCACGGCCTTGATGAAATACCGCGCTGGCCATGGCGAGACGATGATGTCCGCCCGCTCTGTCCAATACTGTCAGCGTGCCGGGCGTTACCTGACATCGGTCAACTCTCCCCTCGCGGCCCGCGCCAACGTCTCTGCTTCGACCATCCGCCTCCCCGATGGATTGGACGGGCTCAACCAAAACCTGGCACCGCGCCCGTTCGCGCCGCCCACCCTGCTCACCTCCGACGAATGGGTCCGGCTCCGCACCGGGCACCGCACGGCCGAGGACAGCGAGCGGTTCTGGGCCGCCCGCCGGCAGCAACTCGTCGCCATGCGCGCCCAACGCGAGACGCTATTCGCCACCCGCCTCACCCTCACCCGCCCCGTCCACCTCGCCACGCACCAACCCGCTGTTGGGCCCGCTGCCGCGACGGCCCGGCGCTATGCCCTCGCCCGGGCGCATCGCCACACCCACTTCGCCCTCCGCCTGCCCCGGCATATTTCCGGCGGCACCGGCGCCGATTTGGTATCTGAATGGTTCCCCGGCTCCTGATCCAAATGACTAAGGAGGGGGGAAATCAGGATGGGGGCGGCCTGACCGGCGTCGATTTTACCGGGGGCGACGCGAACTTCAACCTCTACGGCCTGGCCGGGACCGCCTGCATCTGGCTCGGCAATGGCAATGACAGCGTGACGGCGGGCGGCTGCGGCAATTTTATCCACCTCGGCCACGGTCAGAATTTCGTCGATGCGAGTGCGGGAACCGGCAACGACATCATCGGCGGCAATGGCGCGACCACCGTACTCGCCGGGCGCGGCACTGCGTGCGTCGAACTGGGCGACGGCAACGACAGCGTGACGGCCGGTGGCAATGGCAACTACATCCACCTCGGCCAGGGGCGGAACTTCGTCGATGCCAGCACCGGCACCGGCAACGACGTCATCGGCGGTAACGGCGCGACCATCGTGCTCGCCGGGCGCGGCACCGCCTGCGTCGAACTGGGCGACGGCAACGACAGCGTGACCGCCGGCGGCAATGGCAACTACATCCACCTCGGCCAGGGCCGGAACTTCGTCGATGCCAGCACCGGCACCGGCAACGACGTCATCGGCGGCAACGGCGCGACCACCGTACTCGCCGGCCAAGGCACCGCCTGCGTCGAGTTGGGCGATGGCGATGACAGCGTGACCGCCGCGGGTCACGGCAACTACATCCACCTCGGCCAGGGCCGGAATTTCGTCGATGCCCATGCCGGCACCGGTAACGATATCATCGGTGGCAACGGCGCGACCACGGTATGGGCCGGCCAGGGCACCGCGTGCGTCGAGCTGGGGGACGGCGATGACAGCGTGACCGCCGCGGGCAACGGCAACTACATCCATCTCGGACAAGGCCGGAATTTCGTCGATGCACATGCCGGCACCGGCAACGACATCATCGGCGGTAACGGCGCGACCACGGTATGGGCCGGCCAGGGCACCGCCTGCGTCGAGCTGGGCGATGGCGATGACAGCGTGACCGCCGCGGGTCACGGCAATTACATCCATCTCGGCCAGGGCCGGAATTTCGTCGATGCCCACACCGGAACCGGCAACGACATCATCGGCGGCAACGGCGATAGTTTCATCCAGGGTGGCTCGGGCGACGTGACGCTCGGCAATGGGCGGGACACCGTCATGCTGGACGGGCTGTGGAACACGATCGTGCTCGGCACCGGGCAGAATACGGTGGTGGCCGGTGCCGGGAATGACACGGTCCGGCTCGGCGGCGGCTTCGACGTCACGTTCGCCGGCACTGGCAACGCGCTCCAGCTGACCGGATCCGGCGTGGCACCGGGTTCCATCACCGGTCTCACCACCGGCGATTTCATCGAGCTGAGCGCACCCGGCCTGCTCAGTGCCAGCATCGGGCCGGGCACGCTCGCCCTCAGGTTTGCCGGCTTCGACACCCGCATCACCCTCTATGGCTACACTGGTCACGGCATCGGCCTTTCCAGCCATGACGGGCTGTCGATCCTGGCGGTCTTGTAGGCGTGCCAGAGAGCGCGCCCCGGACGCGTTCGAACAATTTCGACGCGATGCGCACCGTCGCCGCACTGGCCGTGGTGGTCTCGCACGCCTTCCTGCTGTCGGACGGGTCGTATGCGCGGGAGCCGGTGAGTGCCATCGGGGACGGGCGCAACACCATCGGCGGGCTCGCGGTGCTCGTGTTTTTCGTATTGAGCGGCTATTTGATCACCCGGTCCTATGATCTTGGGCCAGACCCACGGCGCTTCATCACCGCGCGGCTGCTGCGGATCATGCCGGGCTTCATCGTGGTGGTGCTGCTGGCGGCGCTGGTGGTCGGGCCGATTTGCAGCACCTGGACCACCCTGGATTATTTCGGCTCCATCGGCCCGGCGCGCTACATCTTTGGCAATCTTACCTTCCTACTTCGGGTCGATACCCTGCCCGGCGTCTTCACGACCAATCCATTTCCGCTGGCGGTCAATGGATCCCTCTGGACGCTCCGGTTCGAGGTGTTGGGATACGCGCTGATCCTGGCGCTGGGCATGGCCGGGCTGCTGACGCGGTGGGTCATCACCGGATTGATGGCGAGTGCGCTCGTCGTGCTGGCGTGGCTCGGCCATCCGCATTCGGGCTTGGAGTTCCTGACGGATTTTCTGGGTGGGGCGGCGTTCTACCTGTGGCGGGCCCATGTGCGCCCGTCGGTCATGCTGGGCTGTGCGGCACTATGCGGGGCCGCCCTGTTCGCGAACGAATTCCGCCTGGTCTCCGCCAGCGCCGGTGCGGTGGTCATCCTGTCGATCGCCACCAGCCGCCGCCTTCGCCTACCCAATGTCACGCGGTATGGGGATCTGTCCTATGGTATCTATATCTATGCCTTCCCGATCCAACAGGTGGTGACGTCCTGGATTGGACCCGGCCATTGGGCGGTCAATCTGATCTTGGCGCTGCCGCCCACGCTGATCTGTGCGGCGCTGTCCTGGCACCTGATCGAAAAGCGGGCGAGCCGATGGAGACCCGGTACGTATGCCTGGCGCAGGGTGCTTAGCGGGCGCAAGAACGCCGCCGCCGCGCACCCCGCCGGCGATGACAGCCCCTAAATGCTTAACATCACTGGCGGTTAATCACTGGCGGTTAATCACTGGCGGTCGAAATCGACCACCACGCGCGGCGTGTCCACCTGCGCCTGACAGGTCAGCACGAAGCCGGCCGCGAGCTCCCACGGCTCGAGCGAATAGTTGACCGTCATCGTCACCGACCCCTCCAGCACCTTGGCCCGGCAGGTGCTGCACATGCCGCCCTTGCAGGAATAGGGCAAATCCAGTCCGGCGCGGAGGGCGGCGTCCAGCAGCGCCTCCCCAGACGCCACCGGCACGTCCCGGCTGATGCCGTCCAGGATCAGCGTCGCCACAGCGTGAGGCGGTGCCGCCTCTATAACGGGCGGCGCCATACGGGGCGTGCCGTCATGGATCGAGGTAAACCGTTCGACATGGATGCGCCCGGGGTCCACTCCGAGCGCGCCCAGGCTGGCCTCCGCGGCCTCCACCATGCCCGCCGGGCCGCACAGGAAGGCGTGGTCGATCGCGACGCCGCCCAGAGTGGCCGCCAGCAGCGGGCCGAGCTTAGCCGGGTCGAGGCGCCCGTTGAGCACGTCCACATCCTGCCGCTCCTGCGACAACACATGGACGATCGAGACGCGGCCCATGTAGCGGTCCTTCAAATCCTCGAGCGCGCCGCGGAACAGGATCTCGCCCGTCGCACGGCTGCCATAGAACAGGAAAAAGCGGCTGGTGCGGTCGCGGGACAGCACGGTTTTCATGAGCGACAGGATCGGCGTGATCCCCGACCCGGCGGCGAACCCGGCGAACACCGCGCCCTCCGCCGGCAGGCCGAAGCGTCCGGTGGGCGTCATCACGTCGAGCGTGTCACCCGCACGGAGCCGCCCGTTCGCCCAGGCGGAAAAACGGCCCTCCGGCACGCGCTTGATCGCAATCCGCAGCTCGCCATCCGCCTCACCAGAGCAAATAGAGTAGGCGCGCCGCACCTCCATCCCGTCCAGCGTGGTGCGGAGCGTGAGGTACTGGCCAGCGTGAAAGGCGTAATCCGGGGTGAGGCCCGGCGGCACGTCAAACGCGAGCGACACGGCGTCCGCCGTCTCCGTCCGGACGTCCCGGAGGGTGAGCGGGTGGAAGCGGGGGGTTAGTGACACTTGAAATAGTCGAACGGCTCGCGGCAGGCGCGGCATCGCCACAGCGCCTTGCAGGAGGTCGAGCCGAACTCCGCCAGCGTCTCGGTATCGGCCGAGCCGCAGCGGGGACAGCACACGGTGTCCCGCCCGAACAACGCGCCGCGGGTGCTGGCGGCGGCGGGCGGGGCGACGCCGTACTCCAGCAGCTTTTGCCGGCCCTCCACCGTCAGCCAATCGGTGGTCCAGGTGGGCGACAGCACGAGCTGCACGTCTGCCCCCGGGAAGCCGGCGCGGTCCAGCGCCAGCTCGACCTCGACCGCGATCATGTTCATGGCCGGGCAGCCGGAATAGGTGGGGGTGATGGCGACATGCGCCCGCAGGTCCGGGCCCACGGTTACCGAGCGCAGCACGCCGAGGTCGGCGATAGTCAGCACCGGGATCTCCGGATCCACCACGGCGGCGGCGGCGGCCCAGGCGCGCTGTTCGGCGGTCACCATGTGGCACCGGGGAAGCTGCGTGGAATGTGCTGCATGGTGGCCAGTAGATGGCCCAAATGCTCGGTATGCCGACCGGCCCGTCCGCCGCGCTGCACCCAAGTCGTGGCCGGGCGGGTGAGCGTCGCCTGGGCCAGCAGGTCATCCATCGTGCGGTCCCACCCGGCGCGCAGGCTCGCAGGTTCGATTGTTACGCCGGGTGTGATGCCGGGCAGGTCCGTGCCGGGGTCGAACAACTCGCCCGCATAGGGCCACAGCGCATCGAGCGCGGCCTGAGTCCGGAGATGGCTTTCGTCGGTGCCGTCGCCCAAGCGGATCAGCCACTCGGCGCTGTGACGGAGATGGTAGGCGCTCTCTTTCTCGGATTTTCCGGCGATCGCCGCAAGGGTCGGGTCCGTGGAGTGCATCATCGCCCGCCAATACGGGTCGGCAAAGGTCGAATACAGCACCTGGCGCACGATGGTATGGGCGAAGTCGCCATTCGGTTGCTCCACCAACAGCACGTTTCGATACTGCGGCGGATCGCGCAGGAACGCATACCCATCTTCGTCATGCCCGGCATCGTCACAGGACGCCGCATACTGATACAGCGCCCGCGCCTGGCCGATCAGGTCGAGGCCGATATTGGCCAGCGCCAATTCTTCCTCCAGCATCGGCGCCCGCCCGGTCCATTCCGACAGCCGGTGCCCCAGGATCAATGCGTCATCCGCCCGGGCCAGGATAAACCGAAGCAGCGGCGTCTCCTGCACGGTGATGGAGGTGGTGGCCATCTACATATGGCCGATCTGGTCCGGCACTTCATAGAATGTCGGGTGCCGATAGATCTTGTCGGCCGCCGGCTCGAACAGCATGGCCTTGTCCGCCGGGTCACTGGCGGTGATGGCGCCAGACGGCACGACCCAGACCGACAATCCCTCACCGCGGCGTGTGTACACATCCCGCGCCGCCTGCAACGCCATCGTGGCGTCCGCGGCGTGGAGCGAGCCGACGTGCTTATGCGCGAGCCCGTTGCGGCTGCGGATGAACACCTCCCAGATCGGCATCGCGGGCGTCATGCCGCCCGCGCCCGGCGCTTGGCCGCGTAGGCCATCGCCGCGTCGCGCACCCACGCGCCCTCGTCATGCGCGGCGTTGCGGGCGGCCAGACGCTCGCGGTTGCAGGGGCCGTTGCCGGCCAGAATTTGCTTGAACTCCGCCCAATCGATCTCGCCATACCACCAATGCCCGTCCGCATCTTGGACCATGGCCGGGTCGGGGATGGTGAGGCCGAGGTGGTGGGCCTGGGGCACCGTCACGTCCACGAATTTCTGCCGCAATTCGTCATTGCTGAACCGCTTGATCTTCCACAGCGTGGATTGGTCCGAATGCGTGCTCTCCCCGTCCGGCGGGCCGAACATCATGAGGCACGGCCACCACCAGCGGTTCAGCGCGTCCTGCGCCATCGCCTTTTGCTCGGGGGTGCCGCGCGACAAGGTCAGCATGATCTCGAAGCCCTGGCGCTGATGGAAGCTCTCTTCCTTGCACACGCGGACCATGGCGCGGGCATAGGGGCCATACGAACACCGGCACAGCGGGATCTGGTTCATGATCGCCGCCCCATCCACCAGCCAGCCGACACAGCCCATGTCCGCCCAGGTGAGCGTCGGGTAATTGAAAATGGAGCTATATTTGGCGCGGCCCGCCAGCAGTTGATCGACTAAATGCTCCCGCGTTGCCCCCAGCGTCTCGGCCGCGGCATAGAGATAGAGGCCGTGCCCGCCCTCATCCTGCACCTTCGCCAACAGCGCGGCTTTGCGGCGGAGACTCGGCGCCCGGGTGATCCAGTTGCCCTCCGGCAGCATGCCGACGATCTCGCTATGCGCGTGCTGGCTGATTTGCCGGATCAGCGTGCGGCGATAGGCGGCCGGCATCCAGTCATTCGGCTCGATCTTTTCATCCAGATCGATCCGGTCTTGGAATCGTTGCAACAGGACGGCATCTTCCAGCGCCGGCGCGTCATCCCGTGTGTTCAGGGCCTGAGTGTACATGGCACATCACTCCGATCTTAGAACGTTTATATATTACACGATACGTCTTAGGCAAGATTTTTCGTAATATGTCGTTCGAACCGCCGGGCCAGGGTTGCGTCCGCGGCCGGCAGCTCCCCGGTACGGCACCGTGCGTGCCGGTCGAGCCAGCGCTCCGAGCCCGGCAGCAGCGCCTGATACAGCCCGGCGCACAGGTTTCGCGCCGCCTGTCCCGGCCACTCCGGCGCACGTAAGGCATCAGGAACGCTGGGGTCGCGCAGCACCAGGCGGCGGTATTGGTGCACCAGCAGCACCCGGGCGGTCAGCGCCTCGAGGTCGGTGAGCGTCACCCCGGCCGCGAGCGCGTCCGCCACCGGGCCGAATGCGGCGATGAAGCGGCCATACCCCTCGGCCAGCCGTTCACCGGGCCAGACACGCTGCACAAGCCGTTGCGCGTCATCGGGCCCGGCCGTGGCGCGTAGCCCGATCCACGGCCCCGCCCCTACCGGCACAGCGGCCAGGAAAACCCCCGGTGCCAACGCGGCGAAGGGATTCGGGGCCGGGTCATCGGTGATCGCCAGGTGGAATGCCCCGTCCCACTCCGGGCCCGCCGCGGCGTAGATGCGAGCATCCGCCTCCAGCGCCGCCGCGTGCCCCTTCGCCGCGAGGTGGTAATAACTGTTCCGCCCGACCCGCGCGCGATCGAGCCAGGCATCGGCCGTGAGACGGGACATGGCGGTCCGCACGACGTTGCCCCCAATGCCGAGCGCCTCGAACACCGCGAGAACCGTCCCGAGCCAGAGGCCTCCGCCGCGTGGCACGGCAGCGTCACCATAGAGAGTGATGATGACGGACCAGCAACGCGATGGCTCCGTCCGGAGATGGGACAGGAGCGGTACCAGCAGCGCCTGACCGGAGTGCGCCGTCG
>JAYVOF010000146.1:0-4036 GCA_043758105.1 Rhodospirillales bacterium
TCGGTAGAGGGGACAGGTCGTGACACAGAAAATAGGTCGTCGTTCGGTGATCACTGTTGCAACGAGCGGTGCGCTCCTGGCAATGGCGGACGGGGTTGCCGGGCGCGCCGTCGCTCAGGGGATTGTCGATCAGAGGCCGGGTCCGATCCTCCAAGTGCGACCAATGGTCCGATATGATGTCAGTAGTCCTAATGGCCAAAAAATGCTGAGTTTCTACCATGATGCTGTGGCAAAAATGATGAATACCACTGCAAAAGATCCGTGTTCGTGGATCTTCCAGTGGTATACTCATGCCGTCAAAAGCTCGACCACCAAAGCGGCCGAACTTTCCGCTATCTATGGGGCGGGCAGTTCGCCGCAGAAGACACTGGCAACTCAGATGTGGGACACATGCCAGGCCCATATGGGGCCGCCGCAGGACGAACAGGCGTTTCTGCCATGGCACCGCATGTTCGTGTTTTTCTTCGAGAGTATCATCCGCAAGGTTTCGGGCCAGCCGAGTTTCACGCTGCCGTATTGGGATTACTCCGCGGCGGCCACCCGGGACTTGCCCGCCGCATTCCGTCAAACCGGTTCGCCGCTCTTTAGGGCCAGCCGCAATAGCAACAGCAATGGCGGGTCGCAGATTCCCGCCTCCCAGGTGGCCCTGACGGCGCTCAATCAGCCCACATACGGGCCGTCCGGCGCGGCCCCAGGGTTCGATCAAGCGATCGATTTCGGGATCCACGGTAACGTCCATGTTTGGGTGGGAAATAACGTCGGCATGGGTGCCGTTCCGTGGGCCGGCAACGATCCCATCTTTTGGCTGCATCACTGCAACATCGATCGGCTGTGGGCGAGCTGGAACAAGGCCGGCCGGGCTAATCCCGGTGGCGCTTGGCTCAACGAGGCCTTCACCTTCGCCGACGCGAATTGCCAAAAGGTGATGGTCAAGAATGCCGCGGTCGATCAGATCGGCAAGCTGAATTACACCTACGACCGGTTCGAACCGGTGCCGGCTGTGCGACCCTCAGCCGTTCTCACGTCGCGGACGCATCTCGAATCGATTGCAGGGCCGAATGCCGCCCCTGGGACCGCGGGACCGATTGCGCTTGGAGCAGCGGCCGTGCGGGTCGAGCTACGCGCGGCCGCACCGTCGCCCGGACCGGAATTCGCCGTGCGTATGAGGGCGTTGCCGGATCAATCCAAGGTTTACCTAGTGCTCAAGAATAGCGTGGCCGCCGCCCAGCCTGGCGTCGTGTATGATGTATTTCTGGATGTTCCCGCGGGCACCACGCCCTCCACCGACGATCCCCACTATGCCGGGACGATCAATTTTTTCGGCACCGTTGGCATGGCCAGTATGCCCGGGGGCGTGGCGCGAACGTTTAGTCTTGATATTACGGACGTGGTTCGCAGGCTTGGCGCACAGAATACGCTGTCGGCCACGCCGAGCGTGCTGATCGTCCCGTCTGGTCAGCCGGACGCGGCGGCCAATCCGGTCATCGGTCAAATCCAGATTTTGGAGCAGTAATACCAGCAGCATCAACCAATGACCCGTCATTGCGAGCCCCGCTTGGGGCCCGGCAATCCAGGGGCGGCATGCGCTCTTGTCGCGCCTGGATTGCTTCCCCGCCAAGCGGCGGCTCGAAATGACGGGGGCTAATCGTCAAAAATCAGTACACCGCCCCTTCTGCTCCCAATCCCCAAACCGCGTCGGCTCGGGCCCAGCCGGACCGCCGGTCTCCGGCGGCAGCACCGGGGTTTCAGGTTTGGTCACGGGCTTCGGTTCGTCATCCATTGACGTCAAATGGGCACAACCACGCCAGGCTCAACCCTTCGCGCCCGCTCACTCTCCGTCTTCAATTGCCCGCACGCCGCCAGAATGTCCTGGCCGCGCGGACGCCGGATCGGCGCGCTGAACCCGGCCTCGGTCACCACCGCCGCGAAGTGCTCCAGCGCGGCGCGGGTGCTGGGTTCGTAGGTGCTGCCGGGCCAGGCGTTGAACGGGATCAGGTTCACCTTGGCCGGAATGCCGGCGATCAGGCGAACCAACTCCCGCGCTTCGGCCACGCTGTCATTCACTCCGCGCAGCATGACATATTCGAAGGTGATGCGCCGGGCATTGCTGGCACCTGGATAGCGGCGGCAGGCAGCGATCAGCTCGGCGATGGGGTATTTGCGGTTGAGCGGCACGATCTCGTCGCGCAATTCGTCCGTCACCGCATGCAGGCTCACGGCCAAATTCACGCCGAGTTCGGCGCCGCAGCGGTCCATCATCGGCACCACGCCCGAGGTGCTGAGCGTGATGCGGCGGCGGGATAGGCCAACGCCCTCGCCGTCCATGACGATCCGCATGGCCTTGGCCACGTTCTCGTAATTATACAGCGGTTCGCCCATGCCCATCAGCACGATGGTGGACAGCAGGCGGGGGGTTTCGCCGCGCGGACTTGGCCATTCGGCATACGAATCCCGCGCCGCCATGAACTGACCGACGATCTCGGCAGCGCCCAAATTGCGCACCAGCTGCTGCGTGCCGGTGTGGCAAAACCGGCACGAGAGGGTGCAGCCGACTTGCGACGAAATACACACGGCGCCGCGGTCGGCGTGACGGTCCGGGATATAGACCGTCTCCGCCTCTTGCCCGTCGCGGAAGCGGAACAGCCATTTGCGGGTTTCGTCCGTGCTGGTCTGCTCGGTCGCGATCGTGGGGCGTCCGATGACGAATCGCTCCGCCAGCTTCTGCTGCAGCGGACGGGCGATGCTGGACATGATGCTAAAGTCCGTGGCGCCCTGGTGGTAGATCCAGTGCCATAACTGCTTGGCGCGAAATGATTTTTCACCGATCGCGGCGAGCTCGGCGATCAGCTCGTCCCGGTCCAGGCCGACCAATTCCCGCCGTCCGTCCGGCAATTGGATGTCTGGCGGGTTGAACAGCGCCGATTTGGCGAGAATGCGCTCCCGCTCCGCCTCCGTCAGCATCGCGTTCATGGCGCTATTTGGCACAGGCGCGGTTGACGGCCGCGTAGGCTTGGGTGAAGCCGCGTAGGCTAAAGCTGTCGGACACCACGGTGTTGCGCGGCCCCGGCGACCGCGCCACCGCCTGCCGCCCCCGCCCGAACGCGTTCACCGCCGCCCGGCCGTCATGCGCGAAGGCGGAGCGGTTGGCGGTGTAGAACGGCACGGTCGTGCCCTCGACCGCGACCTGCACCTCGGCCGACGCCGGATAGGCGAACCCGGCGCTGATGGCGACCGCGTCCTTGGCCCCCGGGCGCTGCGTCACCGTCAGCACCACGTCCCCCCGGCCCGGCAAAACCGGAGTGGAGGCGGTGGCGCGGGTGAAGGCGTAGCAGACTTGCTGCCCGGCCTCTTGATGTGTTGCACTCGTCCACTCCTCGAACCGTCCGATCGAGCGGGGGGCGGCGCCGGTGGTCCGGCCCACGCGCGTGCGGCTTTCGGTCGGTGGGGCGAACGCCAGACAGACGGCACCGGTCGCGATGAGGAGATGGAGCTTCATCTCGCACAGATACGGCGCATGCCGGTCCGGGACAAGCCAGGCACTCATGGCTATCCCGACGGATATCGTGGACGCAAGCAGGCGTCCGGGCGTATCGTATCGGAATGTCACCGCATGAACAGATGCTGATCGAACGCGGTCTGGCCAACGAAACGCCGGCGGAGCGTGAGGCGCGCCTCGTTTACGAACGGGCGGTGATCGCACAAGCGCGGGCCGAGATCGATGCTGGGCTGGGCATTCCATGGGAGGACGTCGAACGTTATTTCGACGCGCTGGACAAGGACACGACGACGCTGTTTCCGTTCCCGACCCTGGCCCCGGACCTGGTGCCTCGATAAACGAGCTTGCCGCGGCGATTGGTCACGACGCCCGAGGCGCTGCGCGGGTTTATGGCCGCCCGGGACTGGCTCACTCAGCCGGGCTCGGGCGAGACGGGCCGTAAACGATGGCAACGCATGCGTCGCGCGGCGCGGCCGTTACTGGACTGCTGCTATTCGGGTGCAACCAGTCCAGCGCACCCCGGTTCGCGGCTTCTCACCA
>JAYVOF010000147.1:0-4014 GCA_043758105.1 Rhodospirillales bacterium
CGGCCGCCGCGTGGCGAGCCGGGTGGATACCGGCATGATGTTCGTGAACAACATCAGCTGGTCCGACGCCGAACTCCCCTTCGGCGGCATCAAGGATTCGGGCTATGGCCGGGAACTCGGCGACATGGGAATCCAGGCTTTCGTGAACAAAAAGCTGGTGCGCACCTTGGTGGCGGAAGCGCCTGTCTGACGTCGATAGCACGCGTTGCGCCGGACCGAGGCGGATTTGGCGCTGGTGACCCGGCGGGTGCGCCCGCGCAAGGTCGGGGTGCCGACCAGTGCCTTTTAGGCCCAAGGCGGCTGAGAGCCTGTTTGTGCGGATATGGCTTCCGGGCCGAACGGTGCCGGTGGTTCCTGGGCAGCTCTTGTCGCGCGCCGATGATGCGGGAATTGGCAGATGCCGATGACTCTCCTGCAGCTTTGCCGTGGGCGGGCATAGAGTGCCGCAGGCGGAACCCCTCATACGCGCGCAGCCAAAGGGCGACACGGATACGATCGGTGCCGCCCGCGGGCCTCCGAACTTGTGATCAGGTCCGCATCATAACGACCTCGGCATACTCGGACGGAACCCGCATGGTGCCGTCCGCCCCTTGATTGAAGCGTGCGACAAGGTCGCGCAGATCGGCCTCCAGCGCGTGCTGGCCGGCCGGATCGAGCGACAGGAACGCCTTGTGCACCGGGCCGTAATACGTGCGGAAGACGTCGATGAACTGGTCCGCCGACGCGTATCGGAAGATGAATGCGCGCTCGACGATCGCGATCGACCGTGCGCTCGCGCCGAAGGTCTCACTGAGCCACGGCCGGCTGCCCCAAAGCGCCGGGGAGGCCACGCCCGAAGGGGGCGGCACGCGGCGCCCGAGCGTCTTGAACAGCTGGCCGATGAAACCGTCCGGCGTCCAGTTCGCCAACCCGATCTTGCCGCCGGGGCGGCAAACCCGGACGAGCTCGCGCGCCGCCGCGTCCTGATGCGGCGCGAACATCACGCCGAAAGTGGACACGACGGCGTCGAAGCGTCCGTCTTCGAACGGCAACTGCTCGGCATCGGCGATCTGCGATTTGATCACGAGCCCTTCCGCCTCCGCCCGGGCGCGGCCGCGAGACAGCAGCGCGTCCACGTAGTCGGTCGAGGTCACGTCGCCCCCGCGGCGGGCGAAGGCGAGCGTGGCGTTGCCGTTGCCCGCTGCGACATCGAGGATTTCGGTGCCCGGCGGCAGGTCCATTGCCTCCGCGAGCTGTTCGCCGGTGATCTGTAGCGTGACGCCGATGCGGGCGTAGTCGCCGGACGCCCAGGCCGCGTTCTGCTTGGTCTTGATGGCGGCGTAGTCCGGCGGGGGCGCGATGCTGGTGTCCATGGTCTTGGTCTCCTGGCCCGCATTGATCGGAACTTCCTGCCCGCGCGCGGCTGATCGCGGGACCGCGTATTGATGGCGCGATCCGAGCCGCGGCGCTTGGGCGTCAGCCGGGGGCCGCCCGGGCCGCAGCCGGGGATTTCTGGGAGATTGGCTGAAGTTATGGCACTGTAACGACACGCGATGCCCGGCCCGAGGGGTCTTCAGTGCAATACCGGTTCACGACGTTCTGCCTGGACACGAAAAACTACGCGCTGCACGACGGCCGGTCGGCCCGGCACGTCGAGCCCCTCGTGTTCGATCTGCTGATGTTCTTCGTCCGCAACCCGGGCCGGGTGGCAGGCAGGGACGAGATCGTGGACCAGGTCTGGGGCGGGCGCGCCGTCTCCGACGCCACGATCTCCAGCTGCGTCAAGGCCGCACGCCGGGCGCTCGGCGACGATGGCGACGCGCAGAGCTACATCCGGACGGTCCGCGGACGGGGCTTCGCGTTCACGGCGGCGGTCGCGGCCGTGAATGACGATCCGGCATCGGACGCCGAACCCCTTCCCGCGCCGGAAATCCGTCCTGAGGCGGCACTTATCGTGGCTGAAGGCTCGTCGAAGCCGACCGTCGCGGTGCTGCCGTTCGCCAATCTGAGCGATCAAGCGGACGAGTATTTCGCCGACGGGCTGACCGAAGACATCATTACCAACCTGTCTCGGTTTCGAAACCTCCGGGTCGTCGCCGGCGCGTCCACGTTCCACTTCAAGGGCCGGGCCGTCGATGTCGCGGATTTGCGCGCCCGGCTGGGTGCCGGCCACGTCGTGCAGGGCAGCGTGCGCCGCGCCGCGGGCCGCATCCGCGTCTCTGTCCAGCTGATTGACGCGGCAACTGGGCTCCAGACGTGGGGAGACCGCTACGATGGCGACATGGGGGATATTTTCGCGCTGCAGGACGAGGTGACGCGGACGATCGCGGCGACGCTCGGCGTCAAGATCCAGGACGCCGCGCTGCGGCGCGCCCTGACAAAAACGACGGCCGAGCTGGACGCCTATGACTGCCTGTTGCGCGCGCGCCGCTACACCTGGATGCTGCGCGCGGACATCCATGCCGAGGCGCGGGACCTGCTGGAGCGCGCCGTCGAATTGGACCCGCTATCGTCGGACGCCCACGCGCTGCTGGCTAACGTCTATCTCGGCGAGCATCGGTTCGACATGAACCCCCGGCCCAACCCGATCGGCCGGGCGATGGTGCACGCGCTCGCAGCCACGCAGCTCGACCCGCAGAACGCGTATGCGCGATGCTGGCTGGGAATCGCCCATTTCTTTCGGGGCGAGAACGCCAAGTTCGAGATTGAAGCGGCACGCGCGCTCGAGCTGAACCCGAACGACGCGGAGACGCTGGCCGACATTGGCCACTACCTCGCCTTCATGGGAGAGTTCGAGCGCGGCGTCGCGTTGACGCGGCGGGCGCAGCGGCTGAACCCGTTGCACCCGGGATGGTATCATTTCAGCCTGGCCCGGCTGCATTTCAGCCGCGGACAGTATCGGGAGACGGTCGAGGACGTGCAGCGAATGGGCTTGCCGGATTTCTACTGGACCCATCTTCTGGCGTGCGCGGCGCTAGGGCACATGGGCAGCACCGAAGCGGCCGACGCGCTGGCCAGGATCCTGGAACTGAAGCCCGACTTCTCGGCCAGGACTGAACTATGCAAATGGAACGCCGCGCCGGACGACCTCGAACACCTCGTTGCCGGGCTGCAGAAGGCCGGTTGGGACGGATGATTCTATCGAGGGTTTCAGAACTCCCACCCGGACGCCCCGCTCACCACAATCGTCGTGGACCAGGCATGAGCGTCCTGCGCATCAGTGACCTTCCATACCGAACGCCGGCCCGGCGAGGCGATGCTATGATGCCAACCACGACGGCAGCTCCCTGCACCCTCTCGTTCGCGTCGATGCCAGGGCAGAAGGCGAGCTTCTTTTCTCCCATGACGCCGGCACTCCTCAGGGGTCGATCCTGGATGACGCAGGTTGTCAGCTCAGGAATCCGTGGCGTGGCAGTTCTGCCCAGCCCGAGTTCGGAAACTCCCGAGCCAGCTGCAGCGGAGCAGGCCCGGCGCTCGTGGCAGTCTTCCAGCGTGACTGGCCGTGGCCTCTCTCTCTAGCGCTGCCTGGTTCCGCCAGTGCCATGGCCTACGTCACCCCCTCGGTCGCATGCGGTTTGGGCCGGGCGGAAAACCCTACAACCCCCGCTTCGCCGCCCAGGCGCAAGCGCGCCTGTCATGGCGGGCGAAGCGCCTCCGGTTCGGACGGCACCGGGTCGCAAGCGCTCCCGCACCACTGCCGTCCTCAGGGGTTTCCGCGCCTTCCTTGCCCAGCCCGAGAAAACCGCACCCGAGGGGGAGGACGCAGGCATCGGGCCAGCAGAACCCCCAACGGCAGCAAGAGAGACCGCATCATGGCCAGCAAGACCGCTTCCAAAACCACCACGAAGAGCGCCCCCAAGACCTCCGCCTACAAGCAGCCCGTCCGCCAAGCCATCACCTTCGAACTGGTCCAGGCTCACGCGCCGCACACCGGTCTCGCCGACAACCTCTCCCGCACCTTCGGGATCAACCCCGTCGACTATGCCACCATCCGTGAGACCACCGAAGAGAACGTCGCCCTTTCCGCCAAGGCCC
>JAYVOF010000148.1:0-3990 GCA_043758105.1 Rhodospirillales bacterium
CGCCGGGCGCCCTTGTGGCCCCTGGATCGCGTCGCCAAGCGGCTCGCGATGACGGCTCATGACTCCCAACGCTCGAAAATTGCGCTCTTGAGGGCGGGCCGTTAAACAGCGTGCTCTCAACGCTGGACCCCCCGTGAACCGTCGCACCCTTCTCCTTACCGGCGCGGCTATGGCCAGCCGGATCGCGCTGGCCGCATCGCCCGTGCCTGCGCCGGCCGAGGGTCCGTTCGACGGGGCCACCGTCCGCCGCCTCGCCGCCGCGTTGGCCAAGCAGGCCTATGTGCCGCCGGACGATCACCTGCCGGCTGCGATCGATAAGGTGACCTATGACCAATACGGCACCATCCGCTTCCGCCCCGACCGGGCGCTATGGGCCGGACGGCATCTGCCGTTCACCGCCGAGTTCTTTCCGCGGGCGGCGCTGTATCGCAGCCGGGTCGATATTTTCGAGGTGACGGACGGGCAGGCGCATGCGGTGCCGTATGCGGCGGATATGTTCGATTATGCAGACCCCAGCCACCGGGTGCCGGATAATTTGGGTTTCGCCGGGCTGAAACTGCGCACGCCGATCAACAAGCCGGATGTGTATGACGAGGTGTGCGTGTTCCTCGGCGCCAGCTATTTCCGGGCCGTGGGGCGTAACCAGTTCTTCGGCCTGTCGGCCCGGGGTCTCGCGATCGGCACCGGCAATCCGCGCGGTGAGGAGTTTGCGCGGTTCAGCGCGTTCTGGCTCGAAACCCCGCAAGAGGGGGTGAACGCCATCGTGCTGCATGCGCTATTGGATAGCCCCAGCACCACCGGCGCCTACCGCTTCACCATCAAGCCCGGTGAGGTCACGGTGTTCGACGTCGAAACCATGCTGTATCCCCGCACCGATATCGCCGAGCCGGGGGTGGCGCCCCTGACCAGCATGTATCTGTTCGACAGCAAAGACGCGCGCCGGTTCGATGATTGGCGTCCGTCGGTGCATGACAGCGATGGTCTTGCGATCACCAATGGTCATGGTGAGGAGCTGTGGCGTCCGCTCGCCAACCCCACGGAGCTGCAGATCAGCGCGTTCAGCGATACATCGCCGCGCGGCTTCGGCCTGATGCAGCGGAGCCGGGCGTTCAAGGCGTATCAGGATTTGCAGGTGAATTACGAACGCCGCCCCGGGTTGTGGGTGGAGCCGATCGGCGATTGGGGGCCGGGCGCGGTCGATCTGGTGGAGATCCCGACGCCCAACGAGACCAATGACAACATCGTCGCCTTCTGGCGTCCCCGCGACAAGCTCGTGGCGCATGGCGAATATCCGTTCACCTACCGCCTGCACTGGGGCACCGACCGCCCGGCGCCGGGCGCGCTGGCGCGGGTCGTGTCCACGCGGATCGGCAAGGGCGAGCATCCGGATACGCGGGTGTTCGTGCTGGATTTCATGGGCGACAGCGTGAAATCGCTCCCGCCTGACGCCAAGACGCGGGTCGAGATCGGGGCCAGCGGCGGGGAGCTCGGTCCCGTGTCGTCCATCCCCAACACCGAAACCGGCGGCTGGCGCATTTCGTTCGAGATGGCGCCGAAGGGCGAGAAGCTGGTGGAGATACACTGCTACCTGGTGGGCGATCAGGGGCCGTTGACCGAGACCTGGATCTACCGCTGGACCGCCTGATGTTCCTGCCGGCGGAGGCGCCGTTGGCGATGCCGGTGCAGTCACTGGATGCGCGTCCCGATGCGGCGCGGTTGGGTCACCCGTATGCGTGGCGGCGGGCGTTCGTGTTCGGGACCGCCATTCTGCTGACAGCGGCCGGCACGTGGGAGATGAACGCGGTGCTGAACGGGCGGGGTGCCAGCCTGTTGGGGGTGGCGCTGCTGGGGCTGTTCGTGTCGCTGTTCGCCTGGATCGCGCTGGCGTTCACCAGCACGGTGGGCGGCGTGATCGCGAGCCTTGGCGGCGGCCCGGCGCTCGATGTGACCGGACCGGTGCCCACGCTCGCCACCCGCACCGCGCTGCTGATGCCGACGTATAACGAGGATCCGGGGCGGGTCATGGCGGGCGTTCAAGCCATGATGGAGAGCCTCGATGCGACCGGGCAGGGCGGACAGTTCGACGTGTTCATCCTGAGTGATACGACGCAGCCGGATGTGTGGATCGCGGAGGAGGCCGCCTATCTCGCGCTGCACGCGCCGGGCCGGGTGTTCTATCGCCGCCGGGCGAAGAACACGGCGCGCAAGGCCGGGAATATTGCCGAGTGGGTGATGCGGTTCGGAGGCGCCTATCCGCAGATGCTGACCTTGGACGCGGACAGCCTGATGGAGGGGGACACCATCGTCCGCATCGTGGGTGCCATGGAGCGGAACCCCGGCGTGGGATTGATCCAGACGCTGCCGGTGATCGTGAACGGGACCACGCTGTTTGCGCGGATGCAGCAGTTCGCCGGGCGGGTGTATGGGCCGTTGATCGCGCAGGGCATCACCTGGTGGCATGGGTCGGAGGGGAATTACTGGGGGCATAACGCGGTGATCCGCACGCGGGCGTTTGCCGGGCAGGCCGGGCTTCCGGTGCTGCCGGGCCGGGCGCCGTTCGGCGGGCATATTTTGAGCCATGATTTCGTGGAGGCCGCGCTGATGCGCCGGGCCGGTTGGGCGATCCACATGGTGCCGGGCCTCGGTGGCAGTTACGAAGAAAGCCCGCCATCCCTGACCGACATCGCCGTGCGTGACCGGCGCTGGGCGCAGGGCAATCTGCAGCACGCGGGCGTGGTGCGGGCCCGGGGTCTGCATTGGGTTAGTCGGATGCACCTGATGATGGGCATCGGCAGCTATATTACGTCGCCGCTCTGGCTCGTTTTCCTGGTGTTGGGCGTGTTGACGGCGTTGCAGGCGCGGTTCGTGCGGACCGAGTATTTCGGGACGGGGCGGTCGCTGTTTCCCAATTGGCCGTCGGTGGACCCGGTGCTGGCGAAGGACGTGTTTATCGGCACCATGGCGGTGCTGCTGGTGCCCAAGGTGCTGGCCTATGCGCTGTTGTTATTCAACGGCCCGTTGCGGCGGGGGTGTGGCGGGGCGGCGCGGGCCGGGGTGTCGGTGCTGCTGGAAACGCTGCTCGGGGGGCTGATCGCGCCGGTGGCGATGCTGATCCAGTCGATGGCGGTGCTGGGTATTTTACTGGGCCGGGATAGCGGCTGGAATGCGCAGCGGCGTGATGGCGGGCGGGTGCGGGTGTGGGACGTGGCGGCGGCGTACGGACGATTTTCACTGTTCGGCCTGGTGCTGGCCGGAGCCGCCTATGTCGTGTCCCCCGCGCTGTTCGCCTGGATGACGCCGGTGTTGCTGGGTCTGTCGCTCGCGATCCCGCTGGTGGCGCTCACCAGCGGCCCCGCGCCGACACTGCGGCGGCTCGGCCTGCTGTTGATTCCCGAAGAGCGGTCCGTCCCGCCCATCCTGGCCCGCGCTGCCGCTCTTCGCGGCGCGCTGGGCGGTGCGGAGCCCGGTCCGGCCATCCCCACCCTGCTGTCCGATCCGGCGCTGATGGTTGCCCATCGCGCCATGCTGCCACCGCCCCGTGCGCGGGGCGTGGGCGTGCCGGACCCGGCGCTGGTTTTGGGCCTGGCCAAGCTCGCGGACCATGACCGGCTGGCGGATGTGCTTTCCTTGTTGACCGCAGCCGAGACCGCCGCCGTGCTGAGTAGCGCCGAGGGGCTGGACCGGATCTTGGGTCTTTCGTAGCGCGGGCTCCTCAGCCGCGCCGGCTCAGCTCGTTGGAGCTTGTCCTAAGTTTTTCGGGCAAGCAAGCAAGGCTTTAACACAGAGCCACAGAGAACCACGGAGAGCACAGAGAAGATTCGACTTTCCTCTGTGCTTTCTATCGTCTCTATTTGTGTTATACCAACCGCCCTACGAGATGACCGTTTTCGCCCAATCTCGTGTTCCGATTGTTGTCACGACGGCGGGCTGGGCGATGAGTTCGTTCCAAGCGGTGCAGCACGCATCGACGATGTCGGTGTAGGTCTCATA
>JAYVOF010000149.1:0-3955 GCA_043758105.1 Rhodospirillales bacterium
GCTCCCAGAAAACGTCAGCTTGCTGCCACTACCGTCCTACTCGCCGGAGCTGAACCCGGTCGAGAACATTTGGCAGTATTTGCGGCAAAACTACCTCGCAAACCGTATCTACGAGACCTACACCGGCATCGTCGATGCGTGCTGCACCGCTTGGAACGAACTCATCGTCCAGCCCGCCGTCGTGACAACAATCGGAACACGAGATTGGGCGAAAACGGTCATCTCGTAGGGCGGTTGGTATTATACCAATCTCGGCTGCTCCCGTGCGATCGCCTTCTCACGCGATGCACGGGTCCGGCTAGGTGCACTCAGTTTTGCCGAGGCCGCGATCGACGTGACCGAGCCCACCACGTCGATCCGCGTCCGGTTGCGCCACCTCCAGGCCTGTCCAAGCTGCTCGGCCCCGGCCTGCGGATCGGCTACATCGCGGCCCCCGCGCGATTCCCCCACGCCCTGGGCGTAGCGCTCCGCGCGACCACGCTGATGGCGTCGCCGCTCAATGCTGCGACGGCGGACCGGGTGCTCGCCTCCGGGGCCATGCCGCAAATCGCGGCCGCGATCCGCCAGGAAATCCGCGAACGTCAGGCCATCGTCGCTGAGGTCCTGCCGAGGTCAGCGTTCGTGACGCGGCAGGGCGCGTCCTACTTCGGACTGAAGATGGAGGGGAACTGGACGGCAGAGGCGTTCACGCGGGCCGCAGCTTCGATCGGGATCGGCGTCACGCCCTACGACGTCTTCAAGACGACGCCGCTCATGCGCGGCGCAATGGTCCGCATCTGCCACAATGCGGCACCTGACCTGTCGAGCCTACGTCACGCCCTCGTTGGCCTGGCAGAACTCCGGGCCGTTTCCCCCAGCGGCCGGCCGGCCGAGCGGGCGCTGGCACATGAGGCTGGCACGAACGATCGCAACTGAAATTTCCCGTTGGTTGCTCCTGACCAACCCGTAGCCGCCAGTCCGCTTCCGGCCAGAGCGGATCAATAGACCTGTTCCACTATCTCGTTGCAATTATCCAGTGTGCCCGACAGTCTCATAGGCCAAGATAGACCTCGCGAACCCGAGGATCATCGATCATGTCTCCCGCCGGCCCGGATAAGGCGATTTCACCGGACTCGAGGATGTAGGCGCGGTGGGCGATCTTTAGACTGGCCACGGCGTTCTGCTCCACCAGCAGGATCGTCGTGCCTTGCGCGTTGATACGGGTGATCAATTCGAAGAGCTGGCTGATCAGCAAGGGGGCCAGGCCGAGAGACGGTTCGTCCATCATCAGCAATAACGGGCTGGCCATCAGCGCGCGCCCGATCGCCAGCATCTGTTGCTGCCCGCCACTCATGGTGCCGGCAAGCTGCTGCCGGCGCTCGCGCAGCACGGGAAACAGCTCGTAGATCCGCTCCATCTCCGTCCGCATCCCGGCGCCGGACAGGCCGCGCGTGTAGCTACCGAGCTTGAGGTTGTCCAAAACGGTAAGCCCGGGGAAAAGCTGCCGGCCTTCTGCGCACTGGACGAGACGGCGCTTGACGATCGCCGACGGGTGCAGCCCATCGACCCGGCGGCCATCGAAGGTGATGCTGCCGCCGCGGATGGGGACCACGCCGGAGATGGCATTGATTGTCGTGGTCTTGCCCGAGCCGTTGGACCCAAGCAGCGCCACGATCTGGCCGGCTGCGACCTCCAGTTCGATGCCCTTCAGGACGGACAGCGCCCCGTAGCCCGCCTGGATACCGTCAAGCCGCAGCATGGTCGGCCGTTCCGAGATACGCCTCGATCACGCGCGGATCGTTCAGGACCGTGCCCGGCACGCCCTCGCAGATCATGGCGCCGTTGTTCAGCACGGCGATGCGGTCCGACACCTGGCGCACGAGGCGCATCTTGTGCTCGATCAGCATGATGGTGACGCCGCGGTCGCGGATGCGGCGCAGCAGGTCCATCAGCTCCAACACTTCCTGTTCCATCAGCCCGCCGGTCGGCTCGTCCAACAGCAGCAGTTCCGGCTCACTAGCCAGCGCCATCGCAATCGCGACGCGCTGCTGCAAGGCGTTCGGCACCTCTGCGGCACGCTGCTCCGCGCGGGCGGCAAGGCCGACGATGCCGAGGATCTCTAGCGAACGGGCGCGATGCCGGGCTTCCTGGTCGCGAAAGAAGCCGGAGCGAAGCTCGGCCGACCATAACCCGGTCTTCACGTGCAGGTGCCGCCCCGCCAGCGCATTCTCCAGCACGGTTTTTTCGGCGAACACCTGCGTGGTTTGGAAGGTGCGGCTCAGGCCGAGCTTGGCCACCCGGTGCGGGCCCATTCCCTTCGTGTCGCGGCCGAGAACCTGGATCGAGCCCGACGTGACCGGCATGACGCCGCTGATCAGGTTGAACAGCGTGCTCTTGCCGGATCCGTTGGGGCCGATGACGCTGAAGATCTCACCCCGGTTCACCCGCAACGTCACGTCCCGCACCGCGCGCAGGCCGCCAAATGCCTTGGTGACCCCCTTCAGTTCGATGAAACTCATCGCTGGGCCCAGCGCCGCTGCAGCTTGCTTAACCCGCCGACGATGCCTTGGGGCAGGAAGGTCATCGTGATGATCAACAGCACACCGAGCAGCAGCAGCCGGTAATCCTGGAACATGCGCAGCAGTTCCGGCAACGTCACCAGGAACAGCGTGCCGACCAGCGGGCCGGCGAAGGTGCCCATGCCGCCGATCACGATGTACATCACCGCGTAAAACCCGTTCCACAGCCCAGCGTCGATCGGATTGATGTAGGTGATGTAGGTGCTGTAGAGCACGCCTGCGAGCCCGGCCATCGCCGCACTGAGCGAGAAGGCCAGCAGCTTGTAGAACACGACGTCGACCCCGAGGCAGGAGGCGAGCAGTTCGTTCTGGCGGATGGCCTCGAGCGCCCGGCCAACGGGCGAGCGCACCAGGCGCCAAACGAACACAAGGCACAGTGCGAGTGCCGCGACCGCCAGATAATACTTGGCCGTATTGCTTTCGAAATCCACTTCGCGCCAGCCGAACAGGCTGATCGGCGTTGGCGCGGGAATACTGCTAATCCCACGCGGCCCCTCCGTCAGGTCGTCCCACTTCTCCAGCACGAGGCTGACGACGATGCCGAACGACAGCGTGCTGATCGCGAAGTAATGCCCCGACAGCCGCAGCGTGAGCAGGCCCAGCAGGGCGCCGAACAGCGCCGCCAAAGCCATCGCCGGCGGGATCGTCGCCCAGAAATTCCACTCGAGCTTAGTGACCAGCAAAGCCGAGCAGTAGGCGCCCAGGCCAAAGAACGCCCCGTGGGCCAACGACAACAGGCCAGTGTAACCCAGCACCAGGTTCAGGCTGGTTGCCAGGATGCTCCATATCACGGCGATGATCAGCAGGTGGAACAGGTAGCTGTTGGTCACGACGAAAGGCAGGACCATGGCCACAACAGCGAAGGCCAGCCACGGGGCGATCCTTCGCATCAGCGCGGCGCCTTGCCGAACAGGCCTTGCGGACGCACCGTCAACACCAGGACCAGCAACGCGAACGCGAAGGCGTCCTTGTAGTCGACCGAGATGTACATCGCGCCCAGCGCCTCGATGAGCCCAAGGATGTAGCCACCCACGATGGCGCCGACGATGCTGCCCATACCGCCCAAAATCGTGATGACGAACGCCTTTACGATCAGCGTCTCGCCCATGCTGGGATAGACCATCGCGATCGGCCCGACCAAGGCGCCCGCCACCCCAGCCAGGGCGCTGCCGATGGCCATGGTCGCGCCGGCGATCCGCTCCGTATGGATGCCGCAGAGAAGCGCGCCGCGCCGGTTCTGCGCCACCGCACGAATGGCTGTGCCCAGCGTCGTGAACCGGATGAACAGATGCAGACCGACCATCACGGCGATCGCCACCACCACGACAAGCAGGCGCTGCATGGTCAAGCTCGCGCCGAAGATGTGCACCACCTGGCTATCGAACGGCGACACTATC
>JAYVOF010000150.1:0-3949 GCA_043758105.1 Rhodospirillales bacterium
CGGGCCAGGGACGCAAATTGCTATTTCCGCCCGTTCCCGACCCCGACAATCCACCCGCACGGCCAGAACGACACGTCCCGAACTCAATCACCACCATGCGAACCCTGCTGACCATCGAACTCGTGAAAACCCTCCCACGATGTCCGTGCTGCCACCAAACGCGAATTTCAGCACGATTGTGACTCAGTAGTGCTTCGCATCCCACCGCGACAGGTATCGTCAGACGCGGCTGAAGCGCTTTCATCGGAGCCTCGCTTGCAGCGTGGAAGGTTCCGACACTGCTCTTTTTGCCTCCCCTTCAAAAAGAGCGGTCGTCCACGCGAAAGTTAGGGGCGTTTTTGAGGCGTTTCTCAACATAAGGCTGGTCACGCACGTAAATGGTGTTGACCGGGTCCATCCCATCGGTTGCCACCAGGGTCCGCTTTACCGGCTCGTAGTGGAACGTCTTGAAACCAAGCTGCAGCAGGCTTTGATGCATGGCTTTATCATCAAGACCATAGTCCTTGGCCAGCCCAAGCGTCTCTGCGATGACAATCTTCAGCTTCGGATCGGACAGCAGCCGGGTCGCGCCTTTGACGACCGCGGGCTCAAACCCTTCGACGTCCAGGACCAGCATGTCAGGTGTTTGCGTGAACACCTGGTCAAGCGGCTTGACCTGTATGGCTTGCCCCGTCCCGTCGGTCACGATCCTGTCGCTCCCGCCCCGGTCGATCGAGAAATGAAGCGTTCCCTCCGTCTCCCCAGCCCCTGCGGGGATGGCCTCAATGCGATCTTGCAGGTGGTTGATGGCGATATTGTCGCATAGCGCGCGATATGTGGACGGGACCGGCTCCATGGCGATCACCCGCGCGCCGGCCACTCCGGCTGCCGCGACGCTGAGTGCGCCGATGTTGGCGCCGATGTCGCCCATGAGGTCGCCCTCGCGTAGGAAGTGCATCGCAAGGGACGCCTCCTCGATCTCCGGCAGGCCGAAGTAGTAATTCACGGCCGCACCGGGCATGGCTTTGGAAATAATGAGGCGGGTGTCGCCGACAAAAGGCAAGACGATTGGATGGCGGATTGCCCGGCTTGCGAACTGCCACCGCAGAAAACGGGCGAAAGTCCGGCCTTTGTTTTGCCTTGCCAATTCATGACGATTGGCGAATTTGGCCAAATGATATAGGTCAGCCAGATTACCCATGTCACCATTCCGTGTTCAGACGTTCACTCTATCAGCGTTTGGGAAATCCGACCACGGTGCGTCTGAATCGGACGGGGGCTGACACAGGCTCGCCTTTCCTCAGCGGCCCCGTGGTCGGCCTGTTTACCGGTCGAAGAACGTTGAACTCAAGAATGGTGTAAACACGTCGTGTTGTGTTCGCCGTCCTTGTGGGCTCAATCCCGTCTCTGAGATACAACGCCCCATGGAACCTACAGACGCGCTGGACGCCATAGGCCAACTGCCGGACGTCGAGATCGATCTCGCAGGGGCCGCGCTGCAGCTTGCGCGGATCGATGCGCCCGAGGCCGATTGGCGTGCCGCATCCGCCCACCTGACGGCGCTCGCGCGGGAGGCGGTGGCCGCTGCGCGCGATCTGCCGTCCGGCACCGCCGCCGCCCGGGCCGGTGCGCTGGCGTCGTTGCTGGGGCGCCACGGCTATGGCGGCGACACTGCGACCTATGAGGACCCGGCCAACGCCAACCTTATCCGCGTGATCGAGCGGCGGCGGGGTCTGCCGGTGTCACTTGGCATCCTGTGGCTGCATTGTACTCGCGCGGCCGGGTGGCCGGCGTATGGGCTGGACTTCCCCGGCCATTTCCTGCTGGCGGTCGAGGGTCGGGAGACGTCCGGACCGGCACCGCATCCCGTGTCCCGCGTGGTGCTGGACGTGTTCAGCGGCGGGGCCATGCTGACCAATCGCAGCCTGCTGAACCTGCTGCGCCGCACCGAAGGCGCCGCCGCCGAACTACGGCCCGGCGTGCTGCAGCCGATGTCCGCCCGCGCCGTCTTGCTACGCTTGCAGCGCAACATCCAGCTCCGGCGGCAGGATTCCGGCGCGCTGGAACCGGCGCTGGTGTGTACGCAGGACATGCTGCGCATCGCGCCTGAAACCGTCTCACTCTGGCGCGATTCGGCCCTGCTGCATGAGCGGCTGGGTCATGTGGCGGATGCGCTGAAATGCCACGCAAGGGTATTGGATATCGTGCCGGAAGGCGAGCTCGCGCTGCAGACCAAACGCGCGATGGACGGCCTGCGGTCCCGGCTGAATTAGCCGGCGTTGAGACGGAGGGCCGCGACCGGCGCAGCCCTTCCATCTGCGCATCGTCATAGATACTAGCGCAGCAGGTCCCGATTTTCTCGCCCCTGATTTTTTCGCCAAGGATCTAACTAAGATGATAGGTGCCTGAGCGTTTATCTGGAGATTTTGATGTCCCACAGTACGACGCGCTGGACCGTCTCGGTGTCCAAGGAGACTGACGTTGCCGTGCGCAGCCTGTTGGCGTCGCGCGGTATGAAGAAGGGCGATTTGTCGAAATTCATTGAAGACGCCGTTAAATGGCGGGTGTTCGATCAAACCGTCGCGGACGCCCGCGAGCGTTTCGCCGATCTCTCGCCCCAAGCGATCGACGCGTTGATCGATGAGGCGGTGCTCGCGACGCGAAAGGAACGCCACTCGAAGGTGGGCTGAGCCATGCGCTTGGTGGTGGACACCAACATCCTCATCAGCGCCCTACTCTCGAAAGAATCACTCCCTTAACACTTATTAAAACTCTGGCGCGACCGACGCTTCGACTTGCTTACGTCGTCCGAGCAGATCGATGAGTTGCGACGCGTGACCCGGTATCCGCGCCTCCGTGCGCGCCTGCCACCAGCGATGGCAGGACGATTGATCAACGAGGTCCGCAGCGGCGCAATCATGCTCGGCACGTTGCGATTGACAGCCGCCTCACCCGATCCCGATGACGACTACCTCCTGGCGATGGCCGTGGCAGGCTCCGCAGATTTCGTGGTGACCGGCGACACGCGCGATTTGCTGCCGCTCAGCCCCTATTTAGGGACCAAGATCGTGACGGTACGCGGATATCTTACGTTGCAGGGGCAACTGCCTGAATGAGAAGACTTCCCACCATCGCAACCAACTTGGGTGTTTTTGCGAAGTCGCCGTAACGTCACTCCAGCCTCACCCCGGCCCTCTACCGTCAGCCGGAGCGGTTGAAGTGATCCGCTCGACCCCGCCCATATAGGGGACCAGAACCTCCGGCACCCGAATTGCGTCCCCGTCCTGGTAATTCTCCATCACCGCGATCAACGCGCGGCCCACCGCGACGCCGGAGCCGTTTAGCGTGTGGAGGAATCCCGCCGCCTTACCGTCTGCACCGCGTAGTCGGGCATTCATCCGCCGGGCTTGGAAATCGCGCGTGTTGCTGCAGGACGAAATTTCGCGATAGGCGCCCTGACCCGGGAGCCACACCTCGAGATCGAACGTTTTTGCCGCGCCGAACCCAGTGTCTCCGGCGCATAGCAGCAGGCGGCGGTAGGGGAGGCCCAATGCCTCCAGCACCGCCTCCGCACAACACGTCATCCGCTCGTGCTCGGCGTCACTGTCCTCGGGGCGGCAGATGCTCACCAGCTCCACCTTGCGGAATTGGTGCTGGCGCAGCATGCCCCGTGTGTCTCGCCCGGCGGCCCCGGCTTCTTTGCGGAAGCACTCGCTGAGCGCCGTGACCCGCATCGGCAGCGCGGCCTCGGGCACGATTTCACCCAGCACCAGGCTCGTGAGCGGGACCTCGGCCGTCGGGATCAGCCATCGCCCGTCAGTCGTCTGGAACAGATCGTCGGCAAATTTCGGCAGCTTGTCCGTGCCGTACGCCGCCGCGTCGTTGACCAGCGAGGGCACGACCATCTCGACGTAGCCGTGCCGCTCCGTGTGCAGGTCGAGCATGAACTGGCCCAACGCCCGCTCCAGCC
>JAYVOF010000151.1:0-11232 GCA_043758105.1 Rhodospirillales bacterium
GCTGGGCTTCTCGAAGATCATCGCCAGCGTCTTACCCTGGAACGGGCGAGACGAGGGCGGCCCGGCCTTATACCCGGCCGCCACGTCCAGCATCTGCCGCAGCACGCCGGGCTCGAAATCCTTGAGGTCCAGGAAATGCCGGGGACGCGGGTCCCCCTGGGCCTGCTTCGGCCGAAGCGCGCCACTCATTTGGCCGCATCCGCCATCATACCCGGCTGGCAGCGCCGGGCACCGCGGCGGATCATCTCGACCGCGGTGTCGATATCGGCGTCCGTGATCACCAGCGGCGGCACCAGGCGCACGACGTTGTCCCCGGCGGCGACGGTCAACAGCCCCTCCGCCGTGAACGCGGCTTGGAGCTCACCATTGGGCACCACGGCCTTCAGCCCCAGGATCAGCCCGGCCCCGCGCACATCCTCCAGCACCGTCGGATAGTCGCGCACGACCTGCTCCAGCGCGAACCAAAGCCGGCGGGCCTTGCGGTCCACGTCATCGAGGAATCCCGGCGCCAAAATCACGTCCAGCACCGCGTTGGCCGCGGCACAGGCGAGCGGATTGCCGCCGAACGTCGTGCCGTGTGAGCCGGGCACCAGCACCTTGGCAGCGCTTTCCTTCGCCAAGATCGCGCCCATCGGGAACCCGCCGGCGATACCCTTGGCAATGCTCATGATATCCGGCTCGATCCCGGCCCATTCATGCGCGAACAGCTTGCCGGTGCGCCCCATGCCGCACTGCACCTCGTCCAGGCCCAGCAGGATCCCGAACTCGTCGCACGTTGCGCGCAGTTCCCGCAGGAAACGCAGCGACGCCGGGCGGATGCCGCCTTCACCCTGCACCGGCTCGATCAGCACGCCCGCGGTTTGCGGCCCAATGGCGTGGCGGAGCGCGTTCATGTTGTTGAACGGCACGTGGTCGAACCCGTCCACCTCCGGCCCGAACCCGGCCAGGTATTTCTTGTTGCCCGTGGCGGCCAGCATCGCCAGCGTCCGGCCGTGGAACGCGCCGTCGAAGCAGATCACCCGGTACCGGTCGCCCTGGCCGCGCTCGTGCATGGCGCGGCGCATCATCTTCACCAGGCCCTCATTGGCCTCGGCGCCCGAATTGCAGAAGAACACGCTGTCGGCAAAGGTCGCGTCCACGAACCGCTGCGCCAGTCGCTCGGCGCCGGGCACGCGATACAAATTGCTCACATGCATCACCCGCGCCGCCTGCTCGGCGATAGCCTGCACCAGATGCGGATGGCCGTGACCGAGGCTCGAGGTGGCGATGCCGGCGCCGAAATCCAGGAATCGTCGGCCATCCGCCGTGAACAGCCAGGCGCCTTCGCCCCGCTCGAAAGCGAGGTCGGCACGGGTGTACGTCGGCATCAGGGCGGAGATCATCGGAAAAGCAATACCTCTAGAATGGCAAAGGCGAAACATGGGGTAGCAATTCCCACCAAGTCAACGACTTCCTGCCATGGCATAGGCTTCCAGCCCGCCCAAAACCGGCGCATTCTCAGCCGGATAAACAGGAGTTGAGCGTGAACCGTTTCCTGATCGCGTGCGTCTTGGCCGTCACCACGGCGGCCCACGCCCAAAGCGTGCCGGACGCTGTCCGCCGCGAAGTTCTCCCCAACGGCCTGCAGGTCATCGTCGTCCCCGACCGGCTGGCCCCCGTCGTCGCGACCGAACTTACCTACCTCGCCGGGTCGAACGACGCGCCGGAGGGCTTCCCCGGCACCGCCCACGCCCTGGAACACATGATGTTCCGCGGCAGCGCCGGGCTGGACCGGGATCAGCTGGCCGAACTCGGCGCGCTGCTCGGCGGCCTGTATAACGCCAGCACGACCGAGAGCGTGACCCGCTACACCTACACCGTTCCGGCCGCCGATCTGGGTCTGGCACTCCGCAGCGAGGCCGCCCGGATGCAAAGCCTAAACGTGACCCAAGCCGATTGGGAACAGGAGCGCGGCGCGATCGAGCAGGAGGTTGCGCGGGATTTGTCCAGCCCGCTCTTCGTCTATTCGGAACAGGCGCGCGCCGTGCTGTTCGCGGGCTCGCCCTTGGAGCATGACGCGCTGGGCACCCGCGACAGCTTCGATAAGACGGACGCCAAACTGCTGAAGGCGTTCTACGACACCTGGTATGTGCCCAACAACGCCGTCCTGGTGATCGCCGGCAACGTCGATACCGCCGTGGCTTTGGCCGAAGCGCGGGCCGTGTTCAGCCCCATTCCCGCGCGCCCCGTGCCGCCCCACGCCGCCATCAACCTCAGCCCGGTGAAGCCCACGACGCTCGAATTGCCGACCGATCTGTCCGTCGGCCTCGTCGCCCTCACCATGCGCATGCCGGCGCTGACGGCCAAGGATTTCGCCGCCGCCGACATGCTGGGGGACGTGCTGGGCAGCGACCGCGGCGCGCTCCACGCCTTGGTTCCCGCCGGGCGCGCCTTGTCGGCCCGGTTCGAATATGAAGCGATGCAGCACGGCGGCTATGGCACGGCGCTCGCAGCCTTCCCGCGTGGCACCGACCCCGCGCCGCTCATCGCCGACCTCCGGCGTATCCTGGCGGACGCCGCCGCCGGCACTATTCCCACCGAATTGGTGGACGCCGCGCGCCAGCAGGAACTGGCCCAGCTCGCGTTCCAAAGCGACAGCATCACCGGCCTCGCCGCCGCCTGGTCCCGCGCCATCGCCATGCGCGGGGATGCGACGCCGGACGATTTGGCCAAGGCCTATCAGGCGGTCACGCAAGAAGACGTGGTCCGGGTGGCCAAGCTTGTGCTGGACGCGGATCAGATGGTGACCGCCATTCTCACGCCCTCCGGCGCCAACCGCCCCACCTCGGATGCGCGGTTCGGTGGCGCAGAATCGTTCGGCGCCGCCCCGGACCACCCGGTGGTGCTGCCCGATTGGGCGGAGGCCGCGCTCGCCACCCTGCATGCGCCCGAGCCATCGCCGCCGCCCACCGAGACAGTGCTGCCCAACGGCCTCCGTCTGATCGTCCAGCCCGAGCATGTCAGCCACACCATCAGCCTGGCCGGCCGAGTACGCCGCGTGACCTCGACCCAGGAGCCGGAAGGGCAGGAGGGGGTGGCGTCGTTGACCGAACACATGTTCGAAGAGGGCACCGAAACGCGGGACCGCCTGGCGCTCCGCAAGGCGTTCGATGACCTCGCGGCCAGTGAAAGCGCCGGGTCCAGCTTTAGCCTAAAGGTGTTGACCCCGGCGTTCGAACCGGGCGTGCAGCTGTTGGCCGAGCATGAGCTGCACCCGGTGTTCCCGGCCCCCGCGTTCGAAGTGGCGCGGAAACAGGCGGTGCAAAGCCTACAGGGGCAGCGGCAAACACCGGGCTATAAAACGGGGCGCGCGGTGGTGAAGGCGCTGGTGCCGGCCGGGGATCCGAGCCTGCGGGAGGCGACCCCCGAGACGGTTGCGGCACTGCAGCCCGCGGATATCAGCGCGTTCTATCAGGCCGCCTTCCGCCCGGACCTCACCACCATCGTCGTGGTCGGGGACGTGACGCCCGAGGAGGCACGCCGCGTGATCGAGGCCGGGTTCGGCGCTTGGTCACGCCCCGGTCCCAAGCCCGCGCTCGACCCGGCGCCACTCCCGGTCAATCCGCCCAGCGTGCTCCGCGTGGACAACCCGGCGCAGCTGCAGGACCGGGTGATCCTGGCCGAGACGGTGGGCCTGAACGTGGCCGATCCGTTGCGCTATACGCTGGAGCTGGGCAACACTATCCTGGGTGGCGGCTTCTCATCGCGGCTGTATCAGGCGCTCCGGGTGCGCACGGGGTATGTGTATTCCGTGAGCTCCGGCTTTGACTGGCAGCGCACCCGGGCGCTGTATAACGTGCAATTCGGTGCCGATCCGGGCAATTTGGCCAAGGCGCGCGCCTTGGTGCATGAGGAGCTGGTGCGGATGCAGACGTTGCCGGTGAGCGAGGCGGAGCTGCACCGGGTCAAGGCACAGGTCCTGCGCCGGCTGGGCATGGCCGATCAAAGCGTCGGCGCCATCGCCGGCAATTACTTGCGCCTGGTGGATTTGAACTTGCCGCTGAACCAGAGCCAGATCGCGGCGCAACGGTATCTGGCGGTGACGGCGACCGATATTCAGCAGGCCTATGCCAAGTGGCTGCGCCCCGACGGGCTCGCGCAGGTGGTCGAGGGTCCGCCTCTGCCGTAATAGGAAGAGAAAAACCGCCCCCTCTCCCTCCGGGAGAGGGTTGGGGTGAGGGAAGCAACCGGCACTGGCTTCGGCGGCGCAGGCAACGCAAGCCGCCCACCGCCGAGAACCGTGCGTGTCGTTTCTCTCACCCCAGCCCTCCCTCCGGGAGAGGGGGTGGCCGTCCCTGTTCTGAGGCCCACGCATGCCCCCGCCCAAACCCCGTCCCGCCGGCCCGCCGCCCGATCGCCGCCGCTTGCACGAGGCAGCGCTGCGGCACCTGACCCGCTATGCCGCGACCGAGACCGGGCTGACCCGCGTGCTGGACCGCCGGATCGACCGCTGGGCCCGGCTGGCGGCCACCGAGGGTGAGGTCGATCCGTCCTCCATCCGCACCGCCAAGAACGTCGCGCGGGAGGTCACCGCCGCCCTGGTCGAGGCGGGTGCCGTGAATGACGCCGCCTTCGCCGAGGCCCGCGCCCGGCGTCTCACGCGCGCCGGACGCTCCAGCCGTGCGGTCGGCGCGCATCTCGCCGCGCAGGGCGTGGACGGAGAGCTGACCCATGCGGTGCTGCCGGACGATCCGGAGCGGGAACTCGCCGCAGCGCTGGTTTACGCGCGCAAACGCCGTCTCGGCCCGTTTCGCCAGGACGAAGCGGACGCAGATCGGCGCCGCCGCGAAATGGGTGCCATGGCCCGCGCCGGATTCGGCCATGGCACGGTCGAGCGGGCGATAGACATGGGCTCGGATGAAGCGCTCACCCGCGTGCTGGCGCTGAAAGCCGGCGGATGACGCGGGCCGCTTTCTGGGCCGGGGTGCGTGCTGCCGTACCAATCCAGCTCGCGGTCATTCCATTCGGCATGGTCTGCGGCGTGGTGTCCCAGGGCGCCGGGCTCACCTTGGCGGAGGCGACGCTGATGAGCGCCACCGTCTATGCTGGCTCCGCGCAGCTCCTGGCGCTGGGCCATTGGGGCAGCCCGGCGCCCGTGCTGGGCGCAGCGGTAGCGGCGTTCGTGGTTAATCTGCGGCTGGCGCTGATGGGCCCGGTGCTGTCCCCCTGGCTGAATCGCGTTCGCGGCTGGCGCCTGTGGCTCAGCCTGTTCGTGATGGCGGACCAGAACTGGGCGATGTCGGTGTCGGAGCAGCAAGCCGGGCGCTGGGATGCCGGCTACCTGCTGGGCTCGGGCGCCCTGATGTGGGTGATGTGGGTGCTGAGTACGGCCGCGGGGCATGTTTTGGGCACCACCATGCGCCCGGTGCCCGGCCATCCGCTGTTCTTTGCCGCATTGGCGGTGTTCGTGGCCATCCTGGTGCCGATGTGGCGGGGAAGGGGGGACGCGCTGCCTTGGGCGGTGGCGGCTTGCGTGTCCATCCTACTGTCCCGCGCGCTGCCCGGCACCAGTTGGTATATCGTGGGCGGCGCCTTGGCCGGCAGTGCCGCCGGTGTCTGGCGGGACCGGCATGCAGATTGATTCCTGGGTCCTGGCCGCCATCGTCGCCATGACCATCGCCACTTACGCCAACCGCGCCGGCGGCTACCTGCTGTTCCAAGCGTTCCGGCCGCCGGCCGTCGTACGGTCCATGCTCGGCTATGTGCCGGGAACGCTGTTCCTAAGCTACGTGGTGCCAGCGCTGGTGGCGGGCGGAGCGCAGCAATGGGTGGGGGCGGTGGCCACGGCGGCGGCGATGGCGTGGTCGCGGAACCTATCTGTGGCGATCGCGGCGGGGGTGGCGGCCGCTTGGGTCGTTTGGATGATTTGACTTGCGTCTATACGGCAAAGCCGTATATTCGGTTCGTGCAATCAGTCATTGAGACACCTGCCTATCTCACGGACGCTAAGCACGCTGGAGTCACCGAGTCTGAACGAACAGATATTTTGCTTATGCTGGCGGCAAATCCGCGGGCCGGGGACGAAATCCCGGGAACAGGCGGCGCTCGCAAGCTCCGTGTGGCTGGCCGAGGCAAAGGCAAGAGCGGCGGTTATCGCGTGATCACGTTCTATTCTGGCGACGATTTACCAGTGTTTCTGCTGAACGTGTTTGCAAAGGGCGACCGCATCGATCTGTCCCAGGCCGATCGCAACGAGCTACGCCGGGAACTCGCTGGATTGGCGGATGATTATCGAGAAGGAGTGCGCAGCAATGTCCAGCGCCGGTAGCCGTATCCTCGGCAGCGTCCGTGCGGCTCGTGCTTACGCGCGGGGTGAGGTGACGAAGGGGTTTGTCGCCCACGTGCCAGATTGCGTTGACGTTAAAGCCATTCGCGAAACCCTCGGCTTGAGCCAAGTCGCCTTCGCCGAACGTTTCGGCCTCAGCCCCGCCGCCATCCGGGATTGGGAACAGCACCGCCGCCAGCCCGACCCGGCTGCCCGTGTGTTGTTACAAGTGATCGCGCATAACCCAGCGGCCGTGATCGAAGCCCTTCGGAAAAGAGTGCCGGTTTCCCCGTGAAGTGACCCAGGTCATACCCCAACTGTCGCCCGGTCTGTTCACCTGAGATTAAACCCGGGAGGCCAGCATGCTCACGCTCGTCATGACCTACGCCATCTGCCTCGGCCTCGTGGTGTCCTACGCCCATGGCCGGTTCGAGACGCCGGCCGATTACCGGTTTACTGCCCGGCCGGGACCGTATTGGTGGAGCTACACCGGGTATGTGACCTGGACGGTGGCGGTGTTCCTGGCGCTCTGCTTCGTGCTGTCCTTACCGCCGATCCGGAATATGCTCCTGTCTGCCACCGTGGGTCCCGGGCTCGATAAGGACGTGCTGAAATACGTGGCGGCCCTGCCGGTGCCATTCGCCGCCGCGCTCTGCGTCTCGGTCCTACTACCCAAGCTTTCGACCCTAAAAGGCTGGGATGGCGCCGTGCTGGATTGGGTCCGTGATAAGGCCAACATTCCCGGGGAGGTCCAGGAACTCGCCCGGCGCTTGCAGCCCGAGCAGCTCACGCTCACCGAATGCCAGATCGACACGCTCCGCGGCTTCATCGACCGGGAGGACCGGCTGCCCAATGCGCTCGCGGACCATCTCCGCTGCAGCAAGGGCGCCGGCTACGAGCAATCCCAATTTCGCTTCACCCGCGTGCTCTGCGTCTATGCGCACCTTAAACAACTTTCGACCCAGCCCCGCTACGGCCGCTTCTTCCGCGAGCGGGAGGCGGAGTTCGACCGGATCGAGACGGACTTCCTGGCCTTCGCCACAAGGTCCGAGGCGCTGCTGACCCTGGCGCGCGAGGTGCAGGGCTTCGACAACCGGGCCGAATTTAGTCCCGACTTTAGTAAGGTCCTGGCCGAGCGGCGGGAAATCTACCGTGCGGAATGCTCCGCCGCGTTCGAGCCGCTGTCCAAGCTCACCGCTTACGCCCTGCTGCGCGGCGAAACCACCGATGAGGGCGTGGCGAGCCGGCTGCGGGAGCTGGGCTATGAGGCGGACCTTCCGCCCCGCATCGTGTTTCCAATGAACGAACTTAGCTTGCTGGCGGTGGCGCTGCTGGTGATCTTCCTGCTGGTCGGCGGCCCTCTGGCCCCGTTCCTGTTCCCGGTCCTGCCCGGCGGCCCGCCCCGCAGCGGGTCGGAGGCGGTGGGCACCTTCATCGTGCTGGCGCATGGGCTCACCACGCTGCTGACCGTGCGGCTGGTGCAGCGGACGCCCCTGTTTCATCGGCCGCCGGGCGGGTTTCCCCCGGTGTTGCCGAGCCTGGGCTGGGGCCTGGCCTGCGCCGCCGGGCTGTGGGGGATGTGCCAGGCGTTTGCCTGGCTGATCGGCGCCGGCTCGCACGCGCCGTTTATCTGGCCCATCACGATCCTAAACGCCGTGCTGGCCGGCATTCTGGCCGCGCTCTGCAGCGGCGGGCTCACGCTGCTCGTGCCGGAGCGGGGATTGCGCCTGGCGGAGGCGGCGCTGACCGGGTCCGCCATGGCCTTCACCGGCTGGATCGTGGCGTGGCAGACGGGCCTCATGGCCGTATGCCCGGCGGATCAGTATCCGAGGCTGATTTTCGTCACCACCCTGCTGCCCGGCATCGTCGGCCTGCTGCTGGGCGGGTTCGTGCCCACCATCTACCGCATGGCCGGCACCGTGCGGCAGACGTTGGCGCCCGCAATGTAGCCGGCGCGGGCCGGGCCGTGCTTAGGTGGCGGCCTCATGCCCGAAAACTTCCTCCGTGGCGGCGCGTTCATGCTCGCCGCCACGTTGCTATTCACGCTGTCGGATACGATGGCGAAATACATCACGCTCACCATACCGGCCGTGGAGTTGGCGGCGATCCGCTACGCCGTGTTCGTGCTGATGGCCGCCAGCCCCTTGCTGCGCCCCGGCCATGCCAGCCTCCGCAGCCGCCGGCCCGGCCTGCAGCTGCTGCGCGGTGCCTGTGTGGCCGGCAGCGCCATCTGCTTCATCCTGGCGCTGCACACACTGCCGGTGGCGGAGGCGACGGCGATCAACTTCATCACCCCCCTGGTCATCACCGCGCTGGCGGTCCCGGTGCTGGGGGAGGTGGTGCGGCCGCAAGGGTGGCTCGCGGTGCTGATCGGCTTTTGCGGCATGCTGATCGTGGTCCGCCCCGGCGCCCACGGGCTGCAGCCGGCGGCGCTGCTGGTGTTGACGTGCTCGCTGCTATGGAGCGTGGCGATGCTGGTCACACGGCGGCTGGCGGGGGTGGACCGTCCGGGGATCACGCTGTTCTGGACCGCCGCGACCGGCTTCGTGCTGTTCATGGCCGCGCTACCGTTCAACCTGGCGCCGATCGGCGGGACGCTGGCCGGGCTGTGCGTGGTGCTGGGCGTGGTGGCGACGGCCGGGCAGTGGCTGGCGATTCTGGCCTACCGCCACGCGCGCGCCTCCGCCCTGGCACCGCTCAGCTACGCGCAGCTGATCTGGGCGTCGGGGCTGGGATGGCTGGTGTTCGGCACTCTTCCGGACCGTTGGGTGTTGCTGGGGGCGTGCGTCATCGCTGGGAGCGGGCTGTACGTCGTGCAGATGGAGCGGCGGCGCGTATCTTCTGCTCCCTCTCCCGCTAGCGGGAGAGGGCCGGGGTAACGGTGGTGCGACGGGCGCTGGTGCCGCAAAGGCCTGCTCTACTGACTCGACCCTCACCCCGGCCCTCAATCCATTTCAAGAATTGAGCCCGCCAGCGGGTGAGGGGAAAGGAACATCATCGCTTCGCCCGGGCCACGATCTGCGTGGGATTGACGAACCGGAGCGCTACCAGCAGCCAGGCGAGCGTCGTGACCATATACACGACGGCCATGGCGTTGATCGATTGCTGCGCCCGGACGCCCGCGGCGAACACGGCGTAATACAGGCTCACCACCAGGGTCTGGCTATCGGGCCCGGCGGTCAGGAACGTCAGCTCGAACATGCCGATGGTCCGGACCAGCACTAGCAATAGCGCGGCCAAGATGCCCGGTGCCAGCAGCGGCAGCAGGATATGCAGGAACACCGCGCCGGTGTGCGCGCCGAACACCCTTGCGGCGGCCTCCATCCGCGGGTCGATCTGCTCGATGAATGGGACCATGACGAAGATCACGAACGGCACGGTGGGCACGAGGTTGGCCAAGATCACGCCCCAGATCGTGCCGGCGATCCCCGCCTGATACAGCACGGTCGCCATCGGGATGCCGTAGGTGATGGGCGGGACCAGCAGCGGCAGCAAGAACAGCCCCATGACCGCGCGCTTGCCGGGGAACTCCCGCCGGGCCAGGGCATAGGCGGCGGGCACGCCCAGCAGGCCGGAGACCAGCACCACGGCACCCACCGCCTCGAACGTCGTCAGCAGCACGTCGGCCAGTTGGAATTCGTCCCAGGCGGAGGTGAACCACCGCGTGGTGAGCGCCACGGGGAGCCAGGTGCCGAGCCAACGTGTGGCGAGGCTTTGCAGCACCACGGTCGCGATCATCGCGAACAGGTTCAGCACGAAGAAGCCGACCAGCGCCCAGATGGCGGTGGCCCACAGGCGCTCCCGGACATTCATCCCTTACCGCCGCTGGCCGGGCCGCGGTAGAACAAGCGCCGGGCGGAGATGATCAGCAGCACGGTGGCGATCTCGGCCGCGGCCATGACCATCGCGATCGCGGACGCCATCGGGTAGTCGTATTCCTCGAACGCGGCAGTGTAGGCGGCGATGGAAATGACCCGCGTGGGGCCGGCCGGAGCGCCCAGCAGGACGGCGCTGGGGAAGACCGAGAACGCCTGCACGAACGACAGGCAGAACGTGATCGCCAAGCCCGGCACCAGCAAGGGCAGGACGATGGTCCAGAACCGCGCCCGCGCCCGGGCGCCGAGCATGGCGCCGGCCTGCTCCAACGCCGGATCGATGCCGGTGACGTAGGACAGCGTCAGCAGAAAGGTGAACGGGAACCCGGTGATGACTAGGCTGAGGAACACCCCCCAGTAATTATGCACGAGCCGCAGCGGCGTGAGCCCGGCCAGCGCCAGCGTCCGGTTGAACCAGCCCTGCGGCCCCAAATAGTTCAGCATGCCCTCCGCCACCAGCACGGTGCCGAGGGTGATGGGCACGACGAGGATGGTGGTGAGCAGCCGCGGCCGCCGCATCCGGCGGACCCGCATCGCCACCGGCACGGCCGCCACCAGGTTCAGCAGCGTGACCGGCACGGCGATGGCGAGCGTCTTCCACACCGTATCGTAGAGGAAAGGGTCCGAGAAAAATGTGGCGTAATTGGCGAACGCGCCGCCGATCTTGGGCCGGAATGACAGCACCAGGCCATACAGGAACGGATAGACGAACAGCGCCACCACGAACAACGCGGCCGGCACGACCAGCAGCGTGGTGCCATCGAGGCCCCGCCGGGCGAGGGCAGCTTTCAAAGCGCGACCCACCCTGAATTGGCGGCTCCCGTAGGGTGGGTTGCGCTTGGGCAACCCACCACACGAGAAGCACGCCTGACGCGGAAAATACCAAGGCCCGCGCCGGGTCCACGCCAAGACGGACCGTCTCGCCAGACTCCACCACCTCGTCGCGCCGGAAACACAGTACTCGTAGAGCTTGTGAAGCATTCGAGTTTGCGTGCGCGTTTTTGTCAGAGTTTGTGGTTTCGGCTCGCCCCGGCGGTTGGGCTGGCCGGCTTT
>JAYVOF010000152.1:0-3909 GCA_043758105.1 Rhodospirillales bacterium
CCCGACGAATGGCAGGCCGTCCGCCTCAGCCTCCGGGTGGCGCTGTGGAGTGTGGGGTTTGCCCTCCCACTCGCGATCGGCGCCGCCATCCTTCTATCCCGGCGGCGGTTTTGGGGCCGCCCGGTGCTGGACGCCATGGTCCATGTGCCGCTCGTGCTGCCGCCGGTCGTGGTCGGCTGGGCGCTGTTGATGCTGTTCGGCGTCCGCGGGCCGCTCGGCGCCTGGCTACTGCAGAATTTTGGGGTGCGGCTCGTCTTCACCACCGCGGGCGCGGCGCTGGCGACCGCCGTGATGTCCTTCCCGCTCATGGTCCGCGCCATCCGCCTGTCGTTGGACGCGGTCGATCCCGGGCTGGAGGCCGCGGCGCAAACCCTGGGGGCCGGACCGCTCGACCGGTTCATCACAGTGACCCTGCCGCTCATGGCGCCCGGCGTGCTGTCCGGCGCCGTCGTGGCGTTCGCGGCAGGGCTGGGCGAATTCGGTGCCGTCATCACCTTCGCCTCCAGCATCCCCGGCCAGACACAAACCCTGCCGCTGGCGATCTACGCCGCCACCCAAATGCCGGGCGGCGAGGCGACGGCCGCGCGATTGGCCGCGGTGTCACTCGGTTTGGCCATAACCGGCCTGCTGCTGAGCGAGTTGATCGCCCGCCGGCTGCATCGTTGGCTCGGCTAATGCTGGGTGTCACGCTGCGGCACCGCTTCCCGGCATTCACGCTGGACGTCGATTTCGACGCGCCCGGCGGGATCACCGCGCTGTTCGGCCCGTCCGGTTCGGGTAAGAGTACGGTGCTGCTGGCGATCGCCGGGTTGCTGCGCCCGGATGCGGGGCGGGTCTCGCTCGATGGCGTCGTGCTGCTCGACCGGGCCGCCGGGATTTGGACTCCGCCGCACCGGCGCCGCTGCGGCGTGGTGTTTCAGGACGCAAGGCTGCTGCCGCATCTGACGGTCCTGGCTAATCTAAATTATGGCGCACGCCGCGCCCCGCCGGGACCGGGTCCCAGCCTCGATGACGTGGTGGACCTGCTCGGCATCGCCCCGCTGTTGACCCGGCGCCCCCGGCTGCTGTCCGGCGGTGAGCGGCAGCGTGTGGCGCTGGGCCGCGCCTTGCTATCGCGCCCCCGCGCGCTGTTGATGGATGAGCCGCTCTCCGCCCTAGATGCGGCGCGCAAGGCGGAAATCCTGCCCTATTTCGAACGCCTTAGGGATACCGCCGGACCGCCGATCGTCTATGTCACGCACGCGATGGACGAGGTTGATCGCCTGGCGGACCATTTGGTTCTGCTGGACGCTGGACGCGTGCTCGCGTCGGGGCCGATCGAGGAGGTGACGGCGCGGACCGACCTGCCGGCGCTGAGTGCACGCCGGGATGCGGGCACGGTGCTGACGGTCACGATCCTGGCCCACGATCCGGCACGCGGCCTCACGACGCTGAGTTTTTCCGGCGGTGAGCTATGGGTGCCGCTGCGGGCCGAGGCACCGGGCACCCGGCACCGGCTGCGAATTCCCGCGCGGGACGTGGCGCTCGCGCTCACCCGGCCGGACGGGCTGAGCCACCACAACGTGCTGCCCGCCACCGTGATCGGTGTGGCCCCGGTCGGGCCAACGGGACCGCATGAGGCGTTCGTGACGCTGGCATTGGGACCAGCGCGGTTGCCGGCGCGGTTGCCGGCGCGGTTGCTGGCGCGGGTAACGGTTGACGCCGTGCAGCGCCTCGGCCTCGTGCCCGGGATGGCGTTGTTTACGCTGGTGAAATCGGTCGCACTGGGTGCGGAGCGTCCGGCATGATTCTGACGCTGGACGCAGCGTTGGGTCCCTGTGCCGCCGGGTTGGTGCATCCGGATGGCAGCGTGCAGGAACTGCGGCTCGATGCAGCGCGCGGCAACCTCGCCCGGCTGCCGCTGCTGGTGGCGGAGCTGCTGGCCGGGCGAACGGCCCGCGTGCTACGGGCGGTGGCCGTGACGGTGGGCCCCGGCAGCTTCACCGGCATCCGCGCGGCGCTGGCCTTGGCGCACGGAATCGGCCTGGCCGGCGGGTGCCCGGTGCTGGGTGTGACGATCGGCGCGGCACTCGCGTGGGACGCTCCGCCCGGACGGCCGTTCTGGACCGCGATCGACTCCCGGCGCGGACGGGTGTTCCTCGAGCGTGACGGGACCGTGCGCAGCTATGCGCTGGACGACTTGCCCGACCCGGACGGCCCGATCAGTCTCGCAGGCGACGCCGCCCCGTTCGTCGCCACACGGCTGATGGCGCGCGGCCATACGATCGTGGTGATGCAAGCGACGCACCCCACGCCCGCCGGCATCGCCGCCGCCAGCCGCGACCCGCTCCCGCCGCAGCCGCTCTACGTCGATCCGCCGGAGGCCCGGCCATCCACGGATTAATTCCGGCCACCCAGGCCCATGCCGAAGCCATGGCGCTGATCCACGCGGCCGCGTTTCCGACCCCACCTGCGGGTTTGTGCTGGCCCGGGTGGCCGCGGACGAGGCGGAAATCCTGACGCTCGCGGTCCTGCCGGCCGGCCAGCAGCAGGGCCGGGGCCGCGTGTTGCTCGGTGCTGCGATCGCCGAGGCGACCCGGCGTGGGGCGTGCGCGCTTTTGCTAGAGGTCGCGGTCGGCAACGCGGCGGCCTGCGCGCTCTATACACGCGCTGGCTTTTCTGAAGTCGGGCGGCGGCCCCGTTACTATGCGTCCCGTCAAGATGCGTTGGTGTTACGGTGCCCCCTTCAGGACGCAAGGCGGTAGGCCCGCCCCAGGAGCGACGGCCCATTCAACACCGCAAGCCGCCCGACCCGCACCCGGCGGATCAGTGCATCGAGCCCCAAGCTTTGCCCGGCTCGGTCCAGGACGAAGAACGCCAGGGTGGCGATGAGGAAGATATACTGCCACGGCCACTCGGCATCGACCCGGTAAAGCCCAATCCAAAGGTTGAGCGTGAATGCAATACCCACAAGCCCCGCCAGGCGCACGCCGAAGCCCAGCAGTAAAGCGGCCCCCATACACGTCTCGGCCAGGAAGACCGCCGGGTCGAGCAGGGCGATATGGGCGAGGAATACATCCTTGGTAAAGGCGGCATGGAGGGCGAAGGCGGAGTTTTCGGTGATCTGCGTCGTCCAATATTGAAACGCGCCCGCGACGGGCAACGGCAACTTCCACAGCGATCCCTGCAGCCACATGGTGCCGATCAGAGTGCGAAACAGCCAAATGGTGGCGTGCCGGGAGCTGCGTTGCGCCGGGTCTGCGGCCCAGTTGCGCACGGCGATGACGATGCCGCCGATCAGCAGCGCGGCATAGAGCAGCACCAAGAGGTATTTGGCCCGGCCGATCGCCTCATGATCCGGCGTGTCGCCGATCAGGAAGTGCAGACTGTCGAGGAAAGGATTGGTCCGCATGGTGGCTCCGATCATGACTGTTATGATCTATTCACGGTCAGGGATGCCTAGGTTACATCATTTGGGGAAAGCAGGCTTCACTCACCCTCCCGGTGTGTTAGGCAATTTTCGTGATAACCGCTGCCCGAAATCGCGAAGTCCGCCTGGTCGGCGTAAGGCTCAAGCTCTGGCGGAAGGGATGTGCCATCCATGCCACAATCATACGCCGCCGCGGATCGGGCGCAAAACGATTTGGCCCGACGGCACCAGTGAAGACAGGCGGCGCGGTGGCTGCCGGGCAGCTTTCGGTCAACCGCCGACAGCGAAAGTGTTAAGCATCCCGCACCCGCGGCAGGAACCAAGCAAGTAACCCGATCGCCGGCAAAAACGAGCAAAGCCTATAAACAGTCTCGATCCCATAATGGTCCGCGAGCCCGCCCAGCAACGCAGCCGCCACCCCGCCCAACCCGAACGTCAGGCCGTAGAAGAACCCCCCGACCAAACCGACCCGGCCGGGCAGCAATTCCATGGCGTAGATC
>JAYVOF010000153.1:0-11196 GCA_043758105.1 Rhodospirillales bacterium
CATCATTCGCAGAATTCGCTGCACGTTATGTGAGAACTGATCGATATGCAGTCTCACATTTGCTGCAATTATGAGAACGGAACTTCGGATCTACCGAGCACGGCGTTGTGCGGGCCAGGAACAGCATGAGGTCGGAATGCTCGGCACGCGAGGTCCACAGCTTCTGGCCGTTCACGACATACTCGTCTCCGTCCCGCCGGGCGGTAGTGCGGAGCGCAGTGGTGTCGCTTCCGCTGGTCGGTTCGGTCACGCCGAAGGCCTGCAGGCGCAGGGTGCCCGCGGCGATCTGCGGCAGGTACTCGGCTTTCTGCGCCGGGCTGCCGTGGCGTGGGATGGTGCCCATAATATACAACTGGGCGTGGCAGGCGCCGCCGTTGCAGCCCTGGCGCTGCACCTCTTCCAGGATGGCCACGGCTGTCGATAGCGGCAGACCGGCACCGCCGTACTCCTCCGGGATCAGCGCGGAGAGTTAGCCGCGTCGCGTCAGCTCCTGGACGAACGCGGTGGGGTAGCCGCGCGCCTCGTCCAGCTTGCGCCAGTACTCACCGGGAAACCCGGCACACAGGCGCGCGACGCCGTCCCGGATTTCGGCGTGGGCAGTCCCGGCATCGTGGGCAGGCGGCATGTCATTCATGTGTCGGCTCACTCGGCAGCGGAAAGGATGGCACTCGTCTCCGGGGCGTGACCCAGCAGCACCGAGGCCTGGGGCAACTTGGCAAGGCGCAGGACATCGGCGGCCAGGGCGGCGGCGGACACGGGGCCCAGCACGGCATCGGCCAGGCCATGGAACTTGGCGCGCAAATCCATCTCCGAAGGAAAGTTCGAAGGCTCGCCCCGTGGCACGATGACCGTGCGCGCGAATGTCTGGCCGCGCGCGCGCACCGTCAGCTTGCCCGACATGCTGGCTGGGAACTCCGCTTCCATCGCCGGGTCGTTCTCGCATCGCACTTTCGCCATCAGCGCGCGGATGCCCGGGTCGTCCAGCAAGCGGTAGCTGTCCCAATCCATGGTGCCGGTGGCCAGGGCGACGGACAGCACGAAGGGGCCGCTGAACTGTGCATCGACGATGTTGCGCGGGTCAGCCTTCTTGGCCACGGGTTCGCCGATCAGCAGCAGCCCGGCGCGGGACACGCCCAGCGTCACGGACTCGATCTCGTCCGGCCTGATACCGTGCTCCGCCCGCATCGCGAGCGCCGCGTCTATTCCGGCATGGCCCCAGCGGCAGGATGGGTAGGGTTTCACCCCGGTCGCCATCAGCTCGTAGACCTGGCCCAAATCCTTGGTGACACGGGCTGGTACTGGCATTGGGGCATAGGCGTTCAGGAAGCCGTGCCGCCCCTCGATGGCGTCGGCCGCGCCTTTGAAACCCTTTCGCGCCAGCGTCGCCGCGGCAAGCCCGGCCATGCTTGCCCAGCCGACCTGGAAACGCTTGGTCCAGGCGCCGTTCTCCAGGAACTGGAGGCTGCCGGCCGACTGGCTGAGGGCAATGCCCAGCGCGGAGGCCACCCTTTTCGGGTCAAGCCCGAACACCCGTGCCGCCGCCGCCGCCGCCCCGAACACGCCGCAGGTGGCACTAGGATGAAATCCGCGATCGTAATGCGACCCGGCCGGCAAAGCGAGCGCGAGGCGCAACGCGACCTCATAGCCCGCCACGATCGCCGCAACCAATTCCGCCCCGGTGGCACCGGTCATCTCCGCCGCGGCAAGTGCCGCCGGGATCACGGGTGCGCCGGGATGCACGATGGCGGCGGCATGGGTGTCATCGAAATCGAGCGAGTGGCCGAGCGTCGCGTTCATGAGCGCCGCACCCGCCGGTGCATATCCGCGAGGATCGGCGAAGACCCGTGCGGTGCCGTTGGCCAAGCCGAGCGCCGCGACGGCGGCAGCCAGGGCAGGCGTGCTCTCGGCATCGCGACGCGCCCGAACGGCGTTCCCGGCAAGGTCCAGAACGAGCAACGCGGTACGGCGGACGACCTCCGGCGGAAGCGCATCGGCCGAGCAGTCCGAGATAAACGATGATAGGGCGGCGGTGACCTTCATGGATCGGTTTTCCTCGAGGCTTCAGGCAGGTAGCAGAATCCGTGTCCTCGCTGTGGGCCAGGGGCTGCCATCGTTACACCCGGCACCGCCGGTGTATATGTTCCGGGTGGATTGGGTTCCTAAACTCTTGGATAGGACCGCGGGACCCCCCAGGGGGCATCGCGAGTGACGGCGGCCGAAGGTTGGGAAGCTGAGCCGGGCTTGCAGCGGCGCTGATAGCAGGTCGGCTGGTTGACAACCGCCTGCAATCAGGTCCTCCGCGGGCTCAGGGTGCCGTCGGCGATTTCCTGTGAAACAGTTGTTGAGCCGCCGGCGGAACGGTGGTTACATTCCCTCTGCGAATTCATGCTCAATGAATGGCGCCTCTCGCCATCCACTAGATGCATAGTTGGCTGCTCGGCCATGCCGGACCGTAGAGTCCAAGGGGGGAAACATGCGCATTCTGCTTATGATAGGGTTGGCCTACATCGCGCTGACGGCGGTTTCGGCTGACGCCAACGCCCAGAGCGACTGCTCCAAAATCGTGCCGGCCTCGCCTTTCGGCCCGGATGACCAGACGGGCGCAACCAACCGTGTGACACCGGCGGTCACCAAGGCAGCCGCGGCCGAGATCCAGGAAGGCAAATCGATCAGCCTATCTCATCCCCTGGTGGACGGTGTGCCGCTGTTCGGCTCTCGCTTCACCAAGACGGTGCTGACGGCCTCGTCCCTGGTCCCGGGTGGAGCGTTTGGCAAGAACAACGCCACCTTCCTTGAAGACACTTGGCTGAGCCAGAGCCATGTCGGCACCCACCTGGACGGCCTCGGCCATTTCGGGCGGGGCGATTGCTATTACAACCAGAACGCGATGGGTAAATATATTAACCAAAACAACATGACGCGGCTCGGGTTGGAGCACCTCAAGTCGTTCGCGACCCGCGGCGTGGTGATCGATCTCGTCCGCGTATTCCAGGACGCAAACAAGCTCAAGACCAACGCCGGGTGCCGCAAGGACTGCCTGGACGGTGGCACGGTGATCTCCGCCGCCGATTTGCAGGCCGGATTGAAGCTGTATAATGTCACTCTGCGCGAGGGTGACATGGTGTTCCTGCACACGGGCTGGGTCGATCTTTTCGAGCAATTCCCGGCACAGAATGCGCTTTATAACAAAAGTGAGCCTGGCATCGGCATGGATGCCGCGAACTGGCTGATCTCACAGAAGGTCGTGGCAGTCGCGGCGGATAACTGGGCGGTGGAAGTGATTCCGGGCGAAGCTCCGGACATTATTTTTCCGGTTCACCAGGCATTCCTGACCGACAACGGTATCCACATCATCGAGAACGCGAAGACCGACGACATCGCAGCCGAGGCGCGTGCCACCGGTCGCGCGACGTTCTTCGTCAATATGTCGGTGCCAAAGGCGGTCGGGCTGACCGGTAATTTCGTCGGCATTGAGGCGATCCGCTGAGAAAACTTTACCCGCTGCGTCCGGCGTCGCGGTTCCTGCGGCGCCGGACGGTCTTGGCGGGATTGGCGTCGATCGCCAGCGGCGCCGCGAAGGCCCAAGCTCGGCATGTCCGCATCGCTTTTGCTAATATCGATGACTCGCAAACCCTGACACTGGAAGGTCTTGGGTTTTCCGGAGCCGACGTGAGGCGCAGCTTTGAACTCGCGTCGCGCGGCCTTCCGGTCGAAATGCTCTACTTCGACAACGCCGGCGACCCAGATCGCGCGATCGCCAATGCTGATCGGGCGATCGCGGCCCGGGTCGATCTCATGATCGAATACAACGCTGACCCGGAGGCGAATGCGGAGATTGCCCGCCGTCTTGCCGCCGCGGGGGTTCCCGTGATCGCACTGGTTGACCCGCTGCCCGGCGCGCCGTTATACGGCCCCGATAATCTGGAGGCGGGCCGCCTTGCTGGACGTGCCCTCGGCACTTTCGCCCGGGAAACCTGGCCGGAGTCCCAGGTCGCAAGCGTTCTGATCGGCGACCTGGCCGATCCAAGCCCCGCTATCATCGAGAGGGTGCAAGGCATCACGCAAGGCATGCGGGAGGCACTGCCCGGGATCAAACTCGCGCCTCTGGATACTGGCGGGCAATCCGTTCGGGCCGACGCGTTGCTCACCAGATTTCTGCTCAGCGAGCCCGGCCGGCGGCTATTGATCGCGACGCTCGACGATCTGTCGGCCGTTCACGCAAAAAATGCGATTGAGCTGAACCGGCGCCAGAGCACCTGTGTCATCGTCAGTCAGGGCGTCGACCACAATATCCATGGTGGGGCGAGCGAAAAGAAGGAACTCGACCCGAACAATCGGGGCAGCGTCGTACTCGGTTCGGTCGCCTATTTCATGGATCGCTACGGCTACGATGTCCTGGAGCTTGCCTTGCGTCGGCTCAATGGCGAAACGCTACCGGCTCACACGAGGACCAAACATCTTCTTATCACCGCGACGAACGTCTTTCGCGAATATCCCCCGTTCGATATCAACTGATCTGGTCCGCCGAACCGTCCGTCAACGCGGCTCCGGCGTGCAGAAACAGTAGATCGCGTTGCGCTCATCTGCTTCCTCCGCGACCGTCGCGAAGGTCAGCCTGCCCCCGGGGCCAGCCGTTGCCACGGCGTTGAGCGCGAAACGGCCGATCCGCCCGCCTCGTGGCAGCACCTCGCCCATCATTGCGATGCGTTTGATGTCATTGGCCTGGCCCCCGAAGGCGGCCACAGGTCCGGGTCCGTTATCGACGGCGGCGATGAACGCCGTGAAACCGCCCGGCGCAATGGTGGGCCACGGGCCGAAACCGGCATAGCGGCCGCCACCAGGGGCCGCATCGCCCTCCATGGCAACCTCGATCAGCCCTGTTGGACCCGTCAACAACACCGTCGCTCGAGCCGCGCGCTCCCCACCGACAAAGGCTCCGAAGACGATGCCGTCGGCGTCGTCAATCGCCACGCGCTCGGAGAAGCGGAGGATCATCGACCCATCCGGCGTGTGATCGCCCGCGCTAACCAGAAGGTCGAGCGGGCGTGAGCCCGCCACAAAGATACCCCCAACCGCCGGGCCTTTGGCGATCGCCGCGGGGAAGGCGATGACGCCGCTATTGTTAAGGGAGGGCTCGCCGATCGCGTTCATCGTTCCGCCGATGCGGGTCAGTAAATCACGCTCGGCCGCAACCCGCTGCAGACGCCGCCCGTTCCACAAGTATAGCACGTCCAGCGTGTCGCGCCCGCGGCGCACGTTTGCCACAAATGCCAACTCGTCATTGTCGTTGAGCGCCGGCGGATTGAAACCGACCAGGACGCCAGCCGGCATGCCTGGAGCGTCATCACCGCTGACCGCGATCGCTCCCAGGCCTTCGGCGCCCACAAGGAATATGCCCTCTGTTCCGCGCCCACCCGCGATATGGCCGGCGAAAGCCACATGCCCAAGGGCATTCAGCGCCGGCAACGGGTGGTCCGCGAAGTCCGCGAGCGTCCCGCCCCCCGGCACAGAGTCACCGAACGCTGCCACCTTCGTGATACGGCCGGCCTCGGCGAGGAAGATGCCCTCGCGCCCCTGCGCATGGAGCACGGTGGCATAAAACGCGACCTGGCCGCGTGCGTTGACGGGTGCGGCGATCGGCTGGGACGTGACATCGAACCGGTCGAAGCTTCCGCCGCCCGGCGCTGTCATCCCGGACCGAACAACGGCGCGGAGTGGACCACCCAATTCGAGTGGGACAGGCATCGGTGCCGGTGTCGCCCGCACGGATGGCTCCGCAAGCGAGGTCGATGGCGTCGACGGCGCCACCCAAAGGACGGCCGCCCACAGCCCGGTGAGGACGGCAACCGCGACAAGAAGTCGTTGCCAGGCCGGCGCGAGCAACACCGGTCAGTTCTTCATCATTCCCGATTTGAGCGTCGCGACGTCGTGACGGAGCATCTCGATATACGTCCCGGCTTCGCCGCCGGCTGTGGAGAGCGAATCTCCATAAAGGGTGCCGCCGATGACCGCGCCCGTTTCCATCGCGATACGCTGCACGGCGCGGGGATCGGTGATACTGTCGAGGAAGAGCGCTTTGACATGATCGGCGCGGATCCGCTGGGTCAGCTTCGCCAACTCGGCGGCCGAGGGTTCGCTGGTATTGGTCCAGCCATTCACCGTCAGCAGTGTGATGCCATAGGCGCTTGCGATGTATTGCAGAGAATCATGCGACGTAAGTGCCCGTCGCTTGGTGGCCGGCACCGTGGCAAGCTCGGCGCGCGCCCAGTCATCCACGGCCTGAATGTCCTTTGTGTAAGCAGCCGCATGCGCCCGGTAGTCGGCGGCGTTGGCTGGATCCAAGCGTGTCAGGGCCGCAGCGATATTTTTAACGTAGATTACGCCGTTCCGGGGATCGAGCCACGCGTGTTGGTCGATCGCCGCTGGCAGCTGTCGGCCGGATACAGGATGCTCCTCCTCGGCGGCGATCGTGCGCACGCCACGCGATACCACGACCTTGACGCCATTGAAGCCCGCCTGTTTTAGCAGCGGCACCAGCCACGGCTCGAACTCCTCGTTCAGGCCGTTCATGAACACGGCGCGGGCGGAGGCCACGGTCGCGACGTCGGCTGGTGTTGGCTGGTAGAGTTCCGTGTCACCCCCGGCGCCGACGATGGTCTTTATATCGACATGATCGCCGCCTATGATCGAAACCATGTCCGCAATGACGCTGAAGGTGGCGGCGACGGTGATTTTGTCCGCAGCATTGCAGCTCCCGGACGGCCATACGGCAGCCAGAACGATGGCAAGCAAGTAGCCATTTCGAAAGCGATAGCGCATCACGCGTGGCTCCTGGTGATTGATACGAGACCGCGCAACGCCACCGACGCAAGGAGGGAGGCACCGTAGAGCGCCCCTCCCGCTAATACGATCGCCGGTCCAGACGGCAGGTTTCCATGGTAGGAGATGAGCAGCCCGGCGACCGACGCCACGACGCCAAAGGTCGTGGCGAGCGCCATCGACCCCGCGACGCCGAGCGCCCAGCACCGCGCCGCGGCCGCCGGAAGGAGCATGGGCCCGACTGCGAGGAGTGTGCCAAAGGCCTGAAAACTGACGACGAGTGTGAGGACGACCAGGGTCACAAACACCGCGCCATACGGCGCGCGTCCGCCGACCGCGCGGAGGAACCCCGGGTCCAACGCGCCGACTGCGAACGGGCGGTAGAGCGCCGCGACCAACAGAACAATGACCGTGCTCGCGGCACTGATCCGCTGCAGCGCGTCCCGGTCGATGGACAGCACCGTCCCGAAGAGTACGCGCATCACATCCACATTACTGCCCCGCCAAGACACCAGCACGATGCCCAGCGACAGAGCCACCAGATAGAATGCGACGAGGCCGACGTCGTTCCGGTTACGTCCGCCGGCTACCAGTCCCGCCAACGTGGCCACGGCCAGCCCGCTCGCTAACCCTCCCAGCGACAACCAGGTTGGTGATGGCCCCGCGTAGAGAAAGCCGATTGCCGCCCCTGGCATAACCGCATGGCCGAGCACGTCGCCGTCGAGGCTCATACGCCGCAGGACCAATAAGGTGCCGACTGTGCCGTTGGCTAATCCGAGAGCGAGGCAGGCCACTAGCGCCGCGCGCATGAACCCAAGCATCGCGAACGGTTCCACCAGCAGCGCGTGTAATGACATCACGTGGCCATTGCCGGCAACGCCGCCTCCGTTGGCCCCCAAGCCACGCATTGGCCCGCCAGAACGACCGTTTCCGGAAAATGAGCCCGGACCATGGCAATATCATGCACAACGGCCAGGATGGTTCGCCCCTCGTCGTGCCATCGCGCGAGGAGACTGAGGAGGGACCTGGTGGTGGCCGCGTCCACCGCCGCAAACGGTTCGTCCAGCAGAATGACCGATGCATCCTGCAAGATCAGCCGCGCGAACAGCGCCCGTTGCAACTCGCCGACAGACAATTCGCCGATGCGCCGGTGCAGGCGTCCGTCCAATCCGGCGGCGGCCGCCGCTTCGGCCGCCCGCGCCATTAAAGCTGGGTTGAGGGCGCGAAACGCACCGAACTCTCGCCATCCACCAAGCGCGATCAGTTCCGCGACTGTCAGCGGATAGTCCTTGTCGATGGATGCAAGCTGCGGGAGATAGGCCAACTGTCTGGATGACCGGGCCGGACATTCGATCGTCCCCCTGGTCAACCGGACCGTCCCCGCGATCGCCGCTAGCAAAGTCGTCTTTCCCGATCCGTTGGCGCCGACAATCGCCGACAGGCTGCCCGGCGTGAAATGTCCGCTAACGCCTTGCAATGCTGTCCGCCGTCCGTAACGCACCGTAACGTCGCGCACGGCCACACCGATGACTTGGTCCATCCGTTCCGGCCTCCGGCGGTCGTTCAGCGCTTTGCCCCACCTGTCGGTGATTAACAGGAGGCAGGGATCTGCGCAAAAACACAGATATCCTGGCGCTGTCCATGATGCTGCATCGCAACTCCCATTCTCACTCGGGGGCTCTTCCTCAATTCGTGTGGTCGCGCAGGCAGCGGTCGCCCACAACGTCGATTAACCGCATGTGGTCGTCGACCGTGCTGTAGATGCCGTGGCCGCCCATGTGGACCTTCGGCTCCTGCGGCAGCACCATCTCCCGCATCGGCCTGAGCGAGCAGTCCGCCTCGCGCAGGTGCGTGACGGCCAATCGCGCGCGCATCGACGGCGTCATGCCGAACGCGGTGTCGTGCATGCCGAGCCGCTTGCCGGAGATCGCTTCCACGACTTGGCCGGCCTAGTCGATGGTGCTGCCGTACTCCCACTGGTCAACCGGATCGAACAGCCGCGGCGTCTTCAGCGCGGCTATCGTTCCCGAGCTCACGCCCGGCACGCCATGCTCCTGTGTCAGGCGGCGGTAATGCACGTTGAAGAAGTTATAGCCAAAGCCCGCCGTGTGCAGCGGCATGCGCGTCGTCACGTCCCGCTTCGGCGCGCGCAGCTTCGGCTTGCAGTCGGCCCCCAAGCCTTCGATCACCTGCACGGCGCCGAGCGCCGGGATGCCGGTCGGTGACCATCGCGACCACGCCCGGACCCCGCGGGTCGGACGAGACGACGCCGTTCACGATCGCGTCGGCCGATGCCTTGAAGTCTTCTCCCATGATGTTCCCGCTCGTTTCTGTGATTGACGCTTTGCCGGCCGACGGCTGCAGGTCAGCTCATCGCGAAGCCTTCGTATTGCTTGGCCGCGACCTCGTCGCATTTTTGCCGGTACTGCCCGATGCCGCCGATGTAGGACAGCAGACGGCGCGGCTTGCCCTTCACGGTCGAGCCCATGTACCACGACACCGTCTTCGGCACGAGCGTCAACGCGGCGGTTTCCTCGGGGTGCTGCACCCACTTGTCCTCGGCCTCGCGGGTCGGCTCGCAGACCTGGGGTTCCGGTAGCAACGGAGCCGAAAGTGCATTTCAGCCGGCTGGCGGGGGTATGGCCGCCGCTTCCGACCCTTCTCGGACGCTCACAGACCGAACTCGTGTATGTGCTCGTTACAAACTCTGACGGCCAGTTCGCCTCTTCGGATCAACCTGTAGTTCCTAAAAGGTAACAGACCTCGGTGCGGAGATTGGCCTCATCGTTGCTCGCGTTTTTGTAACGCTCCCAATTCGGCCCTATTAGTTCGCAATCTCGCTCTGCTACCGCTCGATGCAGCGCGAAGTGGGTCTTCAGCATGTGCTCGTAGGGACCTTCGTGGACGAGAACTGCCACGTCGCCGCCCGGCGTCCAGTTCATCTGCAAGCCTGCGGGTGCATCGAGCGGCGCCAGCAATTCACGACCGAGCCAAACGGGCTCGCCGTCCGGACCGAAGGGGTCGTGGCCTTGCGGGTGATAGAGGGCGACTTGCGAGCCCATGTGCGGAACGCTGGCCGCAAACTGGGAGAAGCGCGCGATCAAAGCTCCGATCCGTTCGGGAATATCATCACGGTGGATTACCCCCGCCAAGCACAGGAAGGGACGCGGGGGGTCGTGGCGGATCACAAGTTTCAGCATGTTGCATCTCCGTCGATTGACCTACGTTCGCTTTGTCACTTTCCAAAGTCGGCTTCAGCGATATGCATTGATATGTAACCGCCTCTCCTGTCACAGTCAGCTGCAATTTTGATCAAAGTGGTGTGCAGCAGCCTGCCTTTGGTCAAAGCTGACTGCAACGCGGTGCAACAGAGGAGCAAGGCGTTGCCGACCTGTCGCTCATCCCCGAGGCGGCCTGGAGCGAGGCTCGGCGCAGGGCCGAGGTGATTCGCCCGCTTGCGAACCGAGACAATCTCCCCCGCTTCATGGTCCAAGCGGCGGCGGCAACGCTGGGGCTGTCGGAGCGTCAAACCTACACCTTGCTGCGGCGCTGCCGTGAGGCAGGTGGCGAACTGACTGCGTTGGTGCCGGGGCGGTCGAGCGGCGGCCGGAACAGGCAGCGCACGGCGCCGGCGAGCGAGGCCACGCTGCGCCGGGTGGTTCAGGAGGTTTATTTCACGCCGCAGAAGCCGACCGCGGCGGAGGTGGCGCGCGAAGTGGCCGGACCGTGCCGTGCCGAGAGGCTGTCCCCACCCTCCTCCAGCACCGTCCGGCGCCGGCTCCGGTTGCTGCCGCTCCCCAGGGGCCGAGAAGCTCTGCTAGATGGTAGCGGCCCTCCAGGTTCCGAAACCACACCAGACGTCGCCTGCCTACGCTTCCCCAGTTGATGCTCCCGAGGCGGTCGTTTCCTCAACCGGGTCGGTCGTAACCTCTGAAACTTTAGCGGTCTCCGGTGGGGGCTCTTTGGCGCGGTCCCGGGCGGCGCTCAGATAGCCGAACACCAGCGGGTCATGGCCCTCAAAAATCAGGTGATACTCCGCACCCATGGCGGCGTGGGATGCCTGGTTTACCTTGCCGAGCTTCTGAATGACCCAGCCTTCGCCCCGATCGACGGACGTGGGTGGCAGGCTGATGATGTGGCTGGGCGGGCGCTTCTCGTCACGGCCGCGGGCCGGACCGCCGTGGCCCCCCTTGCCGCCGCCTTTTCGTTCCCGGCTGTTCATGTCGAACTGCGCCGGGGCGCCCGCTTTCGCCTTGAGCGTAACAGGTGTCTTAGCCATGAGGTTCTCCTACTCAGCCGGGGTGAGTGGCCTACCCTTAGGGGACCCTGGCAGCGCCGCGTATAGATCATGCGGTTCCGGTGACAACGGTGTGATCG
>JAYVOF010000154.1:0-11141 GCA_043758105.1 Rhodospirillales bacterium
GCGACGGATGATCAAGAAGCAGCAGATGCGCTGGAACAGATGGACCGTGCAGCCCTTCCTCGACGTCCGTGTCGCCGTTCTCAACGGCACTCTGGAGAACTCATTTCGCCAACTCTATCCCAGCTTCCGACCGGCCAATGACCCACGTCGGATCAGCGCCGCCGCGTGAACTCCCCACTACATTGCATGCTCTCCAACGGTATCGCCATTGTGGGTGGTCCCGGTCCGGCTGCCTTGCCCGACCAGAGATAGATCAACAGATCCGTCCCGCGCTGGGTTTGAAGTTTTCTTTGGCCGCTATCGCCTGCGTTCCTACCGGGGCCATGAAGGGGTAAGATCGGGACGTTCTCGGCCGTATCAACGCCATCACCGGCCGGGCCGGCGCCACCAACCCGCCGCGGCCGCGACAGGGCGCTCACCCTGTCGCCCCGAGCAACCCGGCCACGCCGATGGCCGAGCATACGCCGGTCACGAGCCACAGATACCATCCATGAAGCCGCACCGCCGGCGGCAGGGCCGTCGCCGCCAGGAGGATGACGGTCGCGATCAACACTGGCAGCAGCACGGCGTTCGCCACCTGCGCGGCGAGGTTCAGCTGAACCAGGTTCGTTACCCCCCACGTAAGCGCGGCCGCTGCCGCGACCGCACCCGCATAGGCCAGGTGAAACCGGTGGCGGCGGCGGCCCGTGTGGGAGCGCTGCAGGCCAACGAGTTCCGCCACTCCCCAAATTCCAGCCATCGAACTGACCACGGCCGCCATCATCGAGGCCGCGACCATGCCACCACCGAAGAGCAGCCGGCCCATCTCCACGCCGAAGAACGGCGTCAGCGCCTGACTGATGTCGCCCACCGTGTCGAGCGGCTGAAAACGATTCGTGGTCCCGATGGTGGCGGCCGAGGCGACCAGGACGCACGCGGTCAAGATTTGCGTGAGCGCGGCACCCGCCGCCGTTTCCCACCTTGTTACGGTGACGTGCTCGGGTCCTAGGCGCTTTTCCGCCACCGCCGATTGATGGAAGAAGATCATCCATGGGCTGAATGTCGCACCGATCATGGCTGCGCCGAGGAACAGGAAAGGGCGTTCACCGAGCGGGATGTCCGCCAAATCGGCCAGGAGCGCGGTGCCGCTCGGATGCGCCTGCCAGGCCACGAACAGAAACACGAGTTCGAACGCGCCGATCACCAGCGCGATCCGCTCGACCCGGCGATACCGGCCCGAGAGCAAAATGAACACGAGGCCGAGGCTTGCCAGCGGCAGCGAGACCGACCGGGACAGCCCATACATTTCACCCACCCCGGCGATCCCGGTGAACTCGGTCACCAAGGTGCCGAACACGGCTAGCATAAGCACCACGCCACACAAACAGGCCCAGGCCGGGCCCAGCCGGTCCCGCACCAGCTCACCAAATCCCAGCCCGGTGGCGAGGCCGAGCCTGACCGCGAGTTCCTGCACCATGAACAGCGGGGGGATCAGCACCAATAGCAACGGCAGCAGCCGGTAGCCCCAGGCCGCCCCGCTTTGCGCCGCAGTCACGATATTGCCGGCGTCCGCATCCGCAATCATCACCAGCAAGCCGGGCCCCCAGACAGCGCTCAACGCCGAGCGGGAGAGTGGCACCGCCGAAAGGGGGCGGCTCACGGCACCAAGGGCCCGGCAAGGCCCGGTTGCGCCCGGGGCCATCGGCCGAGCAGGACGATCAGCGCCGCCAGGCCGGCCGGCAGCCCGGCCGACACCGGCCACGGCACCGCCCCCCAGACCTGGTCCGTGAGCGCGGCCAGCCCCGCCAGAGCCGCCAATACCGCGCTGGCCGCCGCGGTCATGCCGGGCCAGACCAGCACGCGCGCCAGCCCCGGATGCACCAGCGAAGCCGCCGCAGATGCCAGCACGCCGAACACGGCCAAGGCCGGGCTACCGCGGGCGAGGGCGGCGATGCCGATGCTGACCGGGAACGCGCCCAGCAGGTCGGTGCCGAGCAGGGCCAGCGTCTGTCCCCGGCCGCCAGGGCTGGGCGCTGCCGCCGAGCGGGGACCGGACCAGAAGCGGGCGCGCACCGCGAAGGTGAGCAGCCCGGCCGCGGCCAGCACTGTCACCCCGGGCACCCGCGCTAGCACCGTCAGCAGCACGGCCAGCAATACACGCTGCGCCACGATGGCCACACTCATGCCCGCACCCGGCGCAGGCAGGCCCAGCGCGCGCGCGGCATAGCCCAGACCCGCCCCCAGCAGCACGGCCACGGCAGTCAGCTCGGCCACGGCCGACACTAGAACGCCCGTGGCGGACATGCGGCCGACGGCCGGCGGTAGCCAAGGCGGCTGGCGCACCAACTCGGTCAGGATCGCCATTGCCTGGGTGGGATTGCCGCGGGCTTCCGTGCAGGCGCCCACGATCTGGCTCTCGATCGCGCCCAAATGGGCCGACAACTCCCGCTCATGCGCCTGCTGAAAACACGGATCGGCCTCGATGTCGCTGAGATGGGACACATCGACCGCGTGGGCCGGGGTCGCCAGCAGGCATAGCAGCGCCAGGGCGCACGGCACCCTCATGGGGAGGGGCCGGTCAGGAAGTATTTCATCAACGGGCTGGACGGCGACAGCATCACCGTCGGCGTACCGGGCGCCAGCGCCGTCCGATAGACCTGCAGCGTGCGGTAGAGATCATAGAACGCCGGGTTTTGGCCGAAAGCGGTAGTGGCGATGTCGTTCGCCTCCGCCTCGCCCTGGCCGCGGCTGGCACGGGCGTCCCGCTGTGCTTCGGACAGCAGGACGGTGCGGTCACGCTCGGCCTTCGCCCGGATTTGCTGCGCCCATTCAAAGCCTTGGGCGCGCAGCTCCTTCGCCTCCCGGTTCCGCTCGGACATCATGCGGTCATAGATCGCCTGGCTGGTCTCGACCGGTAGATTCGCCCGGCGGATGCTGACATCCACCACCTCGATCCCGAGCGGCTTCGCGTCCACCGCCACCACCGCCAGCAGCCGGTCCGTAATGCGGTCACGCTCGGCCGACAGCAACGCCGGCAACATCACCCGGCCCAGCTCCCGCCGCAGCGAGGAGCTGATGATCTGCGCCAATTGCGACCGCGCCTGCGTGTCGGTGCCAACGGCCTGGAAATAGCGCAGCGGATCGGCGATGCGGAATTGGGCGTAGGTCTCGACCTCGATCCGCTTCTGGTCGCCCAAGATGATCTGCTCGGCGCCGGGTTCGAGCAGCAAAAGGCGGTTGTCATACAGCATGACCGTATCGATCAGCGGCAGTTTCAGCTGCAGCCCCGGTTCCCGGATGGCGGCGACGGGCTGGCCCAGCCGCACCACCAGCGCCTGCTGCGTCTGGCCCACGGTAAAGAACGACGCACTCACCGTAGCGGCCACGATGCCCAGCGTAACGATCAGCAGAAGGCGCCTCATGGGACACTCGCGACGGGTGCCGGGAGGGCGGGCGCGTGGAGCGCCGGCAGCGGTAGATAGGGCACGATGCCGGGCGCACTGGTGTCGACCATGATCTTGTTGGCGGACCGCAGCACCTCCTCCATCGCCTCCAGATACAGCCGCCGCCCGGTCAGCTCGCGCGCTTTCCCATAGCTGCCGGCCATGGCGGTGAACTGCCCGGCCTCGCCCTGCGCCAGGTTCACCGCTTGCTCCCGGAACGCCTGTGCCTCCTGCCGGATGTGCTCGGCTTCGCCGCGGGCCCGGGGCAGGATATCGTTTCGGTAGGCCTCGGCCTCGTTACGGGCACGCTCCTGATCGGCGCGGGCGCGCTGCACGTCATTGAACGCGTCGATCACGGCCACTGGTGGGTCCACCCGCTGCAGCTGGACTTGGGTGATCTGGATTCCGGTCTGGTAGGCGTCCAGCCGCGTTTGCAGCAGCGCCTGCGCCTCGTCCGCTATGGCCTGGCGGCGGTCGGACAGCGCGGCCTGGATGGGGTTGCGCCCAATCACGGTCCGCACCGCCGCATCCGCCGCCACCCGCACCGTCGCCTCCGGATCGACCACGTTGAACACGAAGGCTAACGGGTCCTTGACGCGCCAGAACACGGCGGCATTCGCCTCCACCAGGTTCTCATCGCCGGTCAGCATTTGCGTGGTCGTGCCGCCGCCCGACCCGATCGCCACCTGGTTCACCTGCGTGACCTTCGGCATCCGCTCCCGCTCGAACGGATAAGGCCAGTGATAATTGAGCCCGGACGAGCGGGTGCCGACGTAGCGGCCGAAGCGGGTGACGATACCAAGCTCATCCGGCTCCACCCGGGCGATCCCGGTGGTGAGCCAAACCGTGATCGCCACGGCGAAGGTGGCGGCAAGACTGGCCGGGCCGAAGCGTGGTGCGGCGGCCCTGGGGCGAGCCACCACCGGCACATTTTCGGGTGCCCGGGCTCTGGTCGTACCAAGCCACGCCGCCACCGTTTCCGGCCGCAGAACGGGCATCGCGCCGCCGAAGTTCAGGTCTATGCTCACGGTCCCCCCGGGGAATGGACGGTGGCGGAGCGCCGCCGCAAGATCAAGGCCTGGATCAGCACCAGCACGGCACCGCCCGCGGGCAGGCTGACCTCCAGCGCCGGTGCTTGCGCCATGATCCAGGGGGCGAGCGCGGGGTCGGACGCGGCGATCGATCCAGCCACCCAGCCGAGTAACATGCCGGCCAGCAGCACCAGCACCCTGTACCCATCGATCAACCGGCTCAGCAGCGCACTGCCAAAAATAAGCAGAGGGATGCTGAGCGCGAGACCCAGCGCCAGCAGGAGGACGCTGCCCTCCGCCAGCGCGGCCACGGCCACGACATTATCGAGGCTCATGACGGTATCCCCGATCAAGATCGCCACGATCGCTCCCGGCAGCGTCGGCGCGGCCACTGACTGCGTATCGGCCGGCGTCTCCTCGATCAATAGGCGCACCGCGATGAACAGCAGCGCCAAGCCCCCGGCGATTTTGAGGAACGGCACCTCGAGCATGAACACCACGCCCGACGCAAATAACAGCCGCAGTGCCATCGCGCCCAGCACCCCCGCCACATACCCGATCCGCCGGTCCTACAGCCGCAGCACCCGGCAGGCGAGCGCGATCACCACGGCGTTATCCGCGCTGAGCAAGATATCCACGCCGACGATCTTAACAACGATTTCGGCCTGCGGGAGGAGGTCAGGGCCGATCACGGCGCAGCCTGCACCGAGGCCCCCCGGCGCGGAAGCCTCCGCCCACGCAGGGGCGTCTCAGCTGTCAGGGCGGAGGCTCGTGTCGATCGGGAAATTCCGGCTGCGGTGCGGGGTATTGGCGAACGGGTTGGTGTCCCAATACTCCGCCGCCAGCGCCTCGGTCTTGCACGCATACCCGTCTCGCGCCCGGGTGAACTCCGGCGTGTGCTGCAAATGGTAATAGCCGGTCGCCGGATTGGCCCAAACCACCTCGTCCCCCGGGCAATGGAGCTGCGCAGCGACGGGGTCGGCGAAGCGCTGCAGGGGGTGCAAATCGAGTGGAATATCCTCCAGCGCCATCTTCGGATCGCCCGCCGCCCCGGCCGGCGCGGCCCAAACCGCCAAAGCCAGCAGCAGCGCCAGCGCCAGCCATTTCATGGAACGCGCCACCGCGTGTAGCCTTCCCCCATGGATGCTCTGACCCAGGCCCGGCGCCGGCACCACGCGGGCGACACCGCCGGTGCCATCGCCGCCTGCCGCGCCGCCGCGCCGGAGCAGAACCCCGTGGCCGCCCGGTTGCTGGGGCTTTTGCTGGCCGAGGCGGGGGCGAACGAGGAAGCGCTGCACTGGGTTGGTCACGCCACCACCCTCGGCCGGTCGGCCGAAACGCTGGCGGCGCTCGGCCGGGTGCTGGCGCTGCAGGATCGCTGGCTGGACGCGGTGCCTGTGCTGCAGGAAGCCCTGGTATTGACGCCCGGCTTCGCCGCCGCGCAGCAATTGCTGAACCGGGCCGGGGCGGCGCTGTATCGTCTCGGCACCGCCCGGCATGACAGCGGTGCGCCGGCAGAGGCCGTCCCCGCATACCGGGCTGCCCTGGCCCTGGACCCGCGCCGGTTCGAGACGTGGCACAATCTGGGCAGCGCGCTCCAGGCTCTGGGCGCCCTGGACGATGCCCTGCACGCCTATGCCCAAGCGTACCGGCTCGACCCGGCGTGCTTTCCCCGAATCGCGCAGGAGCTGGCGGCGGGGCGCGCCGGGCAGGTCTGGCTGCGCGCGGCCGATCTGCGGTCGTATCTCACCGGTCTCGTGCACGATACCCCTCCCGATAGACGCCGGGCGTCGCCAGGACCGCATCCCCCACCGCGGTGAACGCCGCTTCTTCGTCCGGACCGAACGCCGCGTAGTCGAGTTCCAACGCTTCTCGCAGGATGGGGATGCACTGCGCGACCGGGGTGCCCGCCTCGATCGTGCAGGGCCGGTCCGGGTGCAGCCAGCGTGCGGGGAACAGCAGGCCGATCTGGTGGAACCGGTCGCTATCCACCATCCCCGTCAGCGTCCGGAACGGCAGATCGTCCCGGTTGAACGGATGCGTGGTCAGCAACGACCAGCCCGGCGGCAGCGCGATGGTCCAGAAGCCGATGAACTTGATCAGGTTGTCATCGCCGAACGGGCCGCCCAAAATTTGCGCCGCGGCATGGAAGCTGATGGGCGCCCGCGGCTGCCCGGCCGCCTCTGGCAGGGGCCAATCCCAGGTGAACGCGCCCTTTGCGTAGTGCACGTCACACGGCAGGTGCATGACGAAGCCGGCGCGCATGGCATCGATGAAGGGCGGGCACTGCTTCACCGTGCGCACCGGGCCGTCATGCATGTCGGACGGGGCGGTCATCGGCATGGTGCGCAGCCACTCCGGCAACGCCTGCCGGGCCAAAGTGGGGCGCGGGAGATGCGGCTCCAGCGCCGGGTCGCAGCGGAAGCGGATCAGCATGACCGGGCACGCTGCACCGCCGTCTTCCACCCGGCATACAGCCCGTCCCGCTCCGCCGTGGTGCCGGTCGGCTGCCAGACCTGATCCGGCGTGCGCCGCCGGGCGATATCATCGAGCGAACCGAACAGCCCGGCCTGCAGCCCCGCCAGGCACGCGACGCCCAGCGCCGTCGTTTCGATCACCGCCGCCCGCTCGACCGGGAGCCGCGTGAGGTCGGCCATCCGTTGCATGAGCCAATCATTACGCGTCATGCCGCCATCCACCCGTAGCGCCGGCATGGGCGGAATGCCGTCCCGGCGCATGGCCTCGATCAAGTCCAGCGTCTGATAACACACCGCCTCCAGCGTGGCGCGGACCAGGTGGGCGCCCGTGGCCCCCCGGTCCATGCCGCAAATGAGCCCCCGCGCCCCGGCATCCCAATAGGGCGCGCCGAGCCCGGTAAGCGCCGGCACGACATAGACCCCGGCGCTATCCGGCACGCTCGCGGCCATCGCGGCCGAGTCCTCCGCGTGCTGCAACAGGCCGAGCCCGTCCCGCAGCCATTGCACGGCGGCCCCGGTGACGAAAATGCCGCCCTCCAGCGCATAGGTCGTGACACCCTGCAGCCGGTAGCCGACGGTCGTCAGCAGCCGGTTGCCGGAGGTGATGGGCGTGGCGCCGGTATTGGCGATCATGAAGGCGCCGGTGCCGTAGGTGCATTTGATGTCGCCGGGCTGGAAGCAGGCATGGCCCACCAGCGCCGCCTGCTGATCGCCCGCCATGGCACCGATGCCGATGGCGCCGGCCAGCAGGCTCGTGCTGCCGAAATCGGCGGCGTTGTCCTGGATTTCCGGCAGGACCGCAGCGGGGATGCCATACAGCTCCAGCAAGTCCGGGTCCCACTGGCCGGTGTGGATATTATAGAGGCCGGTGCGGGCCGCGTTGGTCGCGTCCGTCGCGTGGACCCGCCCCTCGGTTAACCGCCAGAGCAAGAATGAGTCGATGGTACCGAACGCGAGGTCACCCCGCCGGGCGGCCGCATGGGTTTCGGTGTGACCGAGGATCCATTCGATCTTGCTGGCCGAGAAATAAGGGTCGATCACCAGGCCGGTCCGCGCCGTCACCAGCGCCTCATGCCCGGCCGCCACCAGCCCGGCGCAGCGCGCAGCGGTGCGGCGGTCTTGCCAGACGATGGCGTTGTGGATCGCGCGCCCGGTGCTCCGGTCCCACACGACCGTCGTTTCCCGCTGGTTGGTAATGCCGATCACCGCCGGCGCGTCGTCGATAACCTCCCGGCAGGTGGCCAGCGTATCGGCCCAGATCACCTCCGGATCATGCTCCACCCAGCCATGGCCGGGATAAATCTGCGGCAACGCCCGCTGCGCTGCACGCAACACCGTGCCATCCCGGTCGAACAGGATGGCACGGGTCGAGGTGGTACCCTGGTCGATCGCCAGGATGGTCGGTGCGGTCACTCGGCAAACCTCGATAAAATCCCCGTCACCTCGCTTGCGGTGACGGGGTCGGTGCTACATTGCCCGGCCTTGCTTCCAGGCGCCCAGCAGCTGCTCATACGCCACCGTCTCACCCTTTGGCTTCTCCACACCCAGTTTCGGCCAGGGCGCCCCACCTTTGGACGTCCAGTATTCCGCTGGCTGCTCCTTATTCAGCTTGGGCGCGCAGTTGCTCATGCCCGCCCGCTCCAGCCGGCCCAGCACCTTGTCCATGTCGGACGCGAGGTTATCCATCGCCGCCTGCGCCGTCTTCTCGCCGCTCACCGCCACCGCCACGTTCTGCCAGAACAGCTGCGCCAGCTTCGGGTAGTCCGGCACGTTATTGCCCGTGGGCGTCCAGGCGACGCGGGCCGGGCTGCGGTAGAACTCCACCAGGCCTCCCAGCTTCGGCGCCAGATCCGTCATGGGCTGACTCATGATGTCGCTCTGCCGGATGGGCGTGAGGCCGACGATGGTCTTCTTCAACGACGTGGTTTTGCAGGTGCAGAACTGGCCATACAGCCACGCCGCCTTCCGCCGGTTGAGGTCGGTGTAGTTCATCAGCGTCCAGGACCCCACGTCCTGATAGCCGTTTTGCATGCCGGACTTCCAGTACGGGCCATGCGGGCTGGGCGCCATCCGCCATTTCGGCGTGCCATCCGCATTCACCACGGGCAAGCCGGGCTTGGTCAGCGCCTTGGTGAACGCCGAATACCAGAAGATTTGCTGCGCGATGGTGCCGTTACCGGGGATCGGCCCGGCCTCGGTAAACGTCATGCCGGCGGCCTCGGGCGGCGCGTATTTCTTCAGCCACTCCACGTATTTGGTGGTGGCATACACGGCAGCCGCACTGTTCACCGCACCGCCGCGGGACACGCTGGCACCGACCGGGTGGCAATCCTCCACGCGGATACCCCACTCGTCCACCGGTAGCCCGTTCGGCAGGCCGATATCGGCGGTGCCGGCCATGCTGAGCCACGCATCGGTAAAGCGCCAGCCGAGCGACGGGTCCTTCTTGCCATAATCCATGTGCCCATAGACCCGGACACCATCGATTTCTTTCACGTCATTGGTAAAGAACTCGGCGATGTCCTCATAGGCGGACCAATTGACCGGTACGCCCAGCTCGTAATTGTACTTCTTGCTAAAACGGTCCTTCAGATCCTGCCGGGCGAACCAGTCTGCGCGGAACCAATATAGATTGGCGAATTGCTGGTCCGGCAGCTGATACATCTTGCCATCGGGCGCCGTGGTGAAGGACTTGCCGATGAAATCGTCGATGTCCAGCGTAGGCAGAGTAACGTCCTTGCCTTCGCCCTTCATGAAGTCGGACAACACCGTGGTCACGCCATAGCGGAAATGCGTGCCGATATGGTCGCTATCATTGTCATACATGTCGTAGATCGGCCGGCCGGACTGCATCTCGGTCTGCAGCTTCTCTACGAGGTCGCCCTCGTTGATGTAGTCGCTGGTGACCTTGATGCCGGTGATCTCGGCGAATGCCTTGGTCAGCACCTGGCTTTCATAGATATGCGTGTCCAGGATTTCGGTCACCACATGGATTTCCATACCCTGGAACGGCTTAGCCGCATCGATGAACCATTGCATCTCTTTCATCTGCTCGGCCTTGGACAGCGTGCTCGGCTGGAACTCGCTATCGATCCATTTCTGTGCCGCCGCCGATTGCGCGGTCGCCGGCGTGCTGTATCCCACACCGGCGACCGCCGCCGTGGCCGCACTCCCCACCAATGCCTGCCGTCTGGAAATCTCGAATTTTTTCATTTGGCGTTGCCTCCCTCTGTCGTAGTCCCCCTCAAAACCGACCCGGCGGGACCTTTCCCGGGCTGTGCCGCGCGCCTTACCCCCAGCGCCCGATCAGCAACAGCAGCACTCCACTCAACCCCAGCGCCCAGTATTGATCGAGCTCGGTAAAGCCGATCCAGGCTAGGTTGAGGAACGCCGCCGAAAGCAACCCAATAAATAGCCGGTCCCCCCGCGTGGTCACCAGCGGCAGCAACCCCCGCCGCGGCACGCAGGGCGCCACCGCCTCCCACACCGTCATGCCGGTCAGCATCAGGGCGATGCAGGCGAAAAAGATTTCGGTAAGACCGGTCCAGGCCATCCACTTCATCACACTCTCCTCATCACACCCGTCCCAGGGCAAAGCCCTTGGCGATGTAGTTGCGGATGAACCAGATCACGATGGCGCCCGGCACGATGGTCAGCACCCCGGCCGCGGCCAGCAAGCCGAAATCGAGCCCGGTGGCGCTCACCGTCCGCGTCATGGCCGCCACGATCGGCTTGGCGTCCGTGGACGTCAGCGTCCGGGCCAGCAACAGCTCCACCCAGCTGAACATGAAGCAGAAGAACGCCGTAACCCCCACGCCCGCGCGGATCAGCGGTAAGAAGATAAACACGAAGAAGCGTGGAAAGCTGTAGCCATCGAGCGCCGCAGTCTCATCGATCTCGCGCGGCACCCCGGACATGAACCCCTCCAAGATCCACACCGCGAGCGGCACGTTGAACAAGCAATGCGCCAGCGCCACCGCCCACGGCGTATCGAACAGGCCGACGGAAGAATAGAGCTGATAGAATGGGAGCAAGAACACCGCCGGGGGGGACATCCGGTTGGTCAGCAGCCAGAAGAAGAACTGCTTATCCCCCAAGAACCGGTAACGCGAGAACGCATACGCCGCCGGCAACGCCACACCCACCGAGACGATGACGTTGATAGTGACGAATTTGAGGGAGTTGATGTAGCTCAGATACCAGGTGGGATC
>JAYVOF010000155.1:0-11090 GCA_043758105.1 Rhodospirillales bacterium
CCTCGTGCCCGGCGCGCACGAGGTTGAGCGCCATGGGCAGTCCCATATTGCCTAGGCCGATAACCCCGATGCGTGCCATTACTTGAACAGAACCAGCGCCTTACCGAGCGTGATGTACACCCCCCAGGAAATGGGGATGACGACGCAGGCCCAGGCGAGCAAGGCCATCGGCGTGACCCCGCCCCGGCCGATTCCGAATGAGCCACGGACCGGACCGGCCTGCGTGACCGTTCCGCTCTCGGGCATGTACCATTTCTCCGCCACCGGCCGCACCAGCAGGTTGGCGACGAAGCCGACCGCCAGCAATCCGGCCAGAATGAACAGGATCCGGTTATACACGCGGTCCGGTGCGACACCGGACGCAAGCTGCGAGTCACGGATTTGGCCGATGAGGATCGGGCCCAACACGCCGGCGGTGGACCAGGCCGTCAGCAGCCGGCCGTGGATCGCGCCCACGAACCGGGTGCCGAACATGTCCGCGAGATAGGCCGGCACGGTCGCGAAGCCGCCACCATACATCGACAAGATGACGCACATCATGGCGACGAACAGCGCCTGACTGCCGATCCCGGCCGCAAACGGTGCCCCGGCATAGAGCGCGATGCCAAGGGCGAAGAACGTGGCGTAGGTCAGCTTACGTCCGATCTTGTCCGAGAACGATGCCCAGAAGAACCGCCCGCCGATGTTGAACAGCGACAGCAGGCCGACGAAGCCCGCCGCGATCGTCGCCACCGCCTGCTTCCCGGCCGGGTCCAACGCGCCCATTTTGACGCCGGCTTGACCGATCAGCGAGCCGCCGAAGATTTCCTGCAGCATCGGAGAGGCCACGGCGATCACGCCGATACCGGCCGACACGTTGAGGCAGAGCACGGTCCAGATCAGCCAGAATTGCGGGGTTTTATGCGCATCCTTCAGATCGACATCGCGGTGCGTGATGAGCGCGTTCTTGCGCACGGGCGCCGCCCAGCCCTCCGGAGCCCAATTATTCGGCGGTACGCGATACCCGAATGCACCGGACAACATGAACACGGTATAGCCCGCCGCCAGGACGCAGAACGTCTGCCACACGCCGACCTCTTGCGCGGTGCGGAAATGCGTCATGAGGATGTCGGCCAAGGGCGCACCGATCAATGCGCCGCCGCCGAAGCCCATGATCGCCATGCCGGTCGCCATGCCGCGGCGGTCCGGAAACCACTTGATCAGGGTCGAGACCGGCGAAATGTAACCAAGACCCAAGCCGATGCCGCCGATCACGCCCGAGCCGAGCCACATCATCCAAAGCTGGTGCAGATAGATCCCCGCCGCGGAGATCAGCAGGCCGCCGCACCAGCAGAGGGTCGCGACCACGCCGGCCTTGCGGGGTCCCGCCCGCTCGAGCCAGCCGCCCCAGATTGCGGCCGAGGAGCCGAGGAACACGAAAAATAGAGTATACATGATTAAAAGGTCGGACACCAACCAGTCGCAGCTGGTGGTAAATAGACGGTCGAGAAGCGTGCTGGTGGCCGCGCATTTCGACGGTGCGGTGATACCAATCGCCTTGCTCAGCGGCAGCCAGAAGACGGAGAAACCATAGGCCATACCGATACACAGATGGATCGCCAACGCCGCCGGCGGCACGAGCCAGCGGTTGAAGCCCGGCCCGGCCACGGTGTGCGCACGATCCAGAAATCCTGCGCCCTGCGGTCCGATGCCGACGGTTGATCCGTCCATTCTATAAACTCCCCCCACACCCGTGGCCCATGCCCGGGTTTCTTCACCGTGTCTGTACTAAGATATAATGCGATGCGGATGAGTAAATACCTCGAACCGGTCGCCCCGTGCGATCGCGGCGATGGTGATTCCGGCGGCATCGGCGACCCGGATGGCCAAGGCCGTCGGCACCGAAACGGCGCATAGGACCGCGGCCCCCATGACCGCGGCCTTTTGGATCAGTTCCACCGACACCCGGCTGGTCATGATCACCATGCCCCGCGCCGGGTCCACACCGGTGCGGGCCAGCGCCCCGGCGAGTTTATCGAGCGCGTTATGCCGCCCGACATCCTCCTGCAGCGCCACCAGCCCCTCCCCCGGCACATACAACGCGGCCGCGTGCATGGCGCGAGTGGTTTGGTTCAGGAGTTGCGCGGGCCCCAGGCTCTCCATCGCGTCCCGCACGGCGGCCGCGGTGAACCGGCACCCGTCCGGCACACGCGGCGGCTCCCGCATCGCCTGATCGAGCGCTTCAAGGCCGCACAAGCCGCAGCCGGTGGGGCCGGCCAGGGTGCGGCGGCGTCCCAGCAGGGCGTCCATGCGCGCCGGCGCGATCCACATCCGCGCCTCGATGCCAGCGGGCACCGGGATCAGCTCCAATTCCTCGATCTCGTCCGGCCGGACAATCAGCCGCTCGGTCAGGCTAAAGCCCACGGCGAAGTTTTCTAGATCGCAGGGTGAGGCCATCATGACCGCGTATCCCACCCGGTTATAGGACAGCGCCACGGCGGTTTCCTCCGGCACCGTCCGGCGTGTCAGGTCCGATTCGTCACCCTGCCACCGCTGCACGGACCGGCCCACGGTCGGGGGCGGCAGGGCGATTTTGGCTGCTACAGGCATCTCATTTCCTACGATAAGGCACCAGAATACCACGCCGGCGGTAAAAAAATGGCGTCCGTGCTGGATATCAGTGGCGTGGAGGCACCGAACCTCCGTGACAAGCGTAGAGCAAGTTGCTAGGCCAATGAGCCAAAACCTCAACAGGATTCGAAATATGAACGCCGCTGAACTCGCTGATCACATCGCCGCCGGCCATGCCATGAACAAATCGCAGGCCAAGCAGGTCGTGGACTCTGTCTTTGCCGCCATCGTCGAGGCCGCCACCAAGGGCGAAGAAGTGTCCGTGCCGGGCTTCGGCAAGTTCAAGGTGACGTCGCGGGACGCCCGCACCGGACGCAACCCCGCCACGGGTGCCACGATCCAGATCGCGGCCTCGAAGAAGCTCGGCTTCGCCCCGGCCAAGCAGGTCAAGGACGCGTTGAACGTGGCCCCGGCCAAGTCCGCCGCCAAGACGGCCCCCAAGGCCGCGCCGAAGGCGGTGCCGGCTGCCAAGCCGAAAAAGGGCGCTTGATGCAGGGGGTCCAGCCTTGAGCCACGCCTTCTCCGTCGGGCAGACCGTGCAATATTTCCCCGGCCCGGGCGAGATCGCGGCAGAGCGCGGGACCTACACGGTCGTCCGGCAGCTGCCGAAGGACGGACGGGACTATCAATACCACATCAAGCACACGGCATCGGGCGAACTGCGCCTGGTGCGCGAACCACAGCTGAGCTAGGCCGGAGAGGGGGGTGTCGCCCCCCCTCCGTTCCTTAGCCCCTCCCCGTTCCCCGGCGTCGGCGCACATGCCTATTCTGACTGTCATCCATCGCACCCGGTACCGCTATCGGAAGCCGGTCTCGTTCGGTGAACACCGGATGATGATGCGCCCCCGCGATACCGAGGATCAGCGGCAGCTCGGTGCCACGCTCGACATCGAACCTGCGCCCTCGGAGCTACGATGGCTGCAGGACGTGTTCGGCAATAACGTGGCCATCGCCCGGTTCCATCGGCGATCAGCGGAGCTGGTGGTCACCAATACCCTGCGCATCGGGCACTCCGGGGTGGACCGTCCGGTCGAGTCCTGGATCAGCTTCTACGCCCGCACCACGCCGTTCAGCTATGACGCGGACGAGATGCCGGACCTGCTGCGCATGATGGAGCGGTTTTATCCCGACCCGGCGCATGAGCTGGACCGGTGGGCCCGCAGCTTCCTCCGGCAGGACGGACCCACCGCGACGCTCGATCTGCTAGAGGCGATGACCCGCAGCATCCGCCGGCAGATCACCTATAAGGGTCGCCAATCCTCGGGCATCCAGACACCGGTCGAGACGCTGCGGCTCGGCACCGGGACGTGCCGCGACTTTGCGGTGCTGATGATCGAGGCGCTGCGCTGCCTGGGGTTCGCGGCCCGTTTCGTCAGCGGATACATCTACGTGCCACCGCCGGGTGACACGGTACCGGACACCCATCGGGGCGGCGGCAATACGCATGCCTGGGTGCAAGTGTATTTGCCCGGGGCCGGATGGGTCGAATTCGATCCGACCAACAACATCATCGGCAGCCGCGACCTGATCCGGGTCTGCGTCGTGCGCGACCCGCGTCAGGCGGTGCCGCTGTCCGGGACCTGGAGCGGCTCGGCCACGGACTGCCTAGGCATGGATGTGACAGTTGACGTAACGTGCGCAAAAGACGGTTGAAATCCGGGAGCGTCGCGTCGCGTTGTGTCGATCATCCAAGGAGCTCCCCTCGATGCGCATCCGTGCCGGTTTCACCATCACCTATGATTTGCCCCAGCCCGTGCCGATGCTGCTGTGCCTCAGCCTGCATCCGTCGCGGGAGCGGGATTTGCTCACGCCGCAGGTGATCCGGTTCGAGCCGTCGATCGACGTCCACCAATACCGGGACGATTTCGGCAATGTGTGCCACCGGATCGTGGCACCGCCGGGCATCCTCACGATGTCCACGACATTCGATGTCGAGGACAGCGGGATGCCGGACCGCGTGGTGCCGGACGCCAAACAGATCAGCGTGGATAAGCTGCCAACGGGCACGCTGGTTTATCTGCTCGGCAGCCGGTATTGCGACACCGACATGCTGCATGACACGGCGTGGGCGCTGTTCGGCGCGACGGAGCCGGGGTGGGCCCGGGTGCAGGCGATCTGTGATTTCACCTTCGACCGGATCACGTTCGGCTATGAGCACGCCCGTCCGAACAAGACGGCGCGCAATGCCTATGACGAACGTCAGGGTGTTTGCCGCGACTTTGCCCATTTGGCGGTCTCGCTGTGCCGCTGCATGAACATCCCGGCCCGGTATTGCACCGGGTATTTGGGGGATTTCGGTGTGCCCATTTCAGACGCACCGATGGATTTCTCCGCCTGGTTCGAAGTGTTTTTGGACGGTCCGGACGGCCCGCGCTGGTATACCTTCGACGCGCGGCATAATTTTCCGCGGATCGGGCGGGTGCTGATGGCCCGCGGCCGGGATGCGACGGATGTGGCGCTGGTGACCAATTTTGGTCCTGCGTGGCTCTCGAAGTTCGACGTGGTGGCCAACGAGGTCTGACCCGGGGGGCCGGTCGTGGCGGGGTCGGGAGCGGTTGTATTTTACCCTGTATCACAGCATAGTGAGTGATCAATATTTGGATGGAATAGCTGTATGTCGAGCAGGCGCGAGCGGATTGCGGCGATCGTTCCCCAGGTCCCGGTCAACATGTCTCCGATCCAGTGCTACCTCGACGAGCTGACGGGGCTGTCGCTCCGGGGCTGGGCCTATGACCCCACGCTGCCCACCGTGCCGCCGACGCTGCACATCGTGGTGGATGGCCAGGAAGTCGCGACCGCTTATTGCAGCGGGGCGCGGCCGGACGTCCTTTCGGCCGGCAAGGGGCCGCACCATTCCGGCTGGGAGGCGGTATTGCCGCTGGCACTGGGGGACGCGAAGCCCCACCGGCTGGCGATCCGCGATCATCGCCGGCGCGAGGTGCCGATCATTCTGGACGGGGCGGCCCATGCCAGTCTGGAATTCTCGGTCGAGCTGAAACCGCACGTTCAAGGCCATTTGGATGGTCTGCGCCATGGCGGGTTCGAGGGATGGGTGATGCGGACCGAGATCGGGGAACGCGCGGCACATGGCGATTGTTCGGTCCGGATCGCGTGTGACGGGGCGACGATTGGGCACGTGCGCGCCAACCGGCACCGCGGCGATGTCGCCCGGGTGTTCAGCGGGCCAGCCAATTCCGGCTTCCGGTTCACGCCGCCAGTGCATCTGCGTAGCTCCTATTCGCGGCGGTTTCAGTTCTTCGTCATGCCGGAAAACATCGAACTCGATGGCAGCCCCTGTGAGACGAGTCTGGTTGCGGACCAGATGGAAACCCGGCTGCTGGCGTTGACGGAAGCGGTGGACATGGCCCACCGCGACCTTACCCGGATTCGCCGGCAATTGCGGGAGTTGACGCCCCAGCCCCGGCACACGATCGCCGACTACGACCGCTGGTTCCGTCTGTATGAGCCCGCGTTACAGCGACATATTGAAGACCAGCGTCCGGCGGATGGATGGGCATCGGGTCCGCTGGTCAGCATCGTTTGCCCGGTGTACAAGCCGATCCTCGAAGATTTTCAGGCCGCAGTAAATTCCGTTCTGACTCAGAGCTATCGTAATGTCGAACTTATTCTCGTCGATGATAACAGCTGTGTGCCCGCGCTGTCCGACTACATGAATCTTCTGGTCAAACAGGACGCACGGGTGCGGCTTTTCACTCATAGGCGGAATCGCGGCATCAGCGCGGGCACCAACTCGGCCCTGGCGGCGGCGCGCGGGGAGTGGGTGGCGTTTTTCGACCACGACGACCTGCTGGTTTCGGTGGCGATCGAGTGCATGGTGCTGGCCGCCCAGTCCACCGGGACCACGATGCTGTATTCGGATGAGGACAAGATCGACGAAGCAGGGAATTTCCTCATGCCTGCGCTGAAGCCGGATTGGAATTACCGGCTTATGCTGGGGGTCAACTACGTCTGCCACCTTCTGTTCGTTCGCCGTGATGTGCTTAAAGCGGTAGGACCGTTGATGACCGCTTATGATGGTGTTCAGGATCATGAGCTGATTTTGCGGTTGTCCGAACATGTGGCACCGGCGCAGATCCACCACGTGCCAGAGATTTTGTATCATTGGCGCATCACACCCGGTTCCACGGCGCAATCGATGTCCAACAAGGGCTATGCGACCGCCGCCGGCGTGCGGGCGGTGTCGGACCACCTTATCCGGCTCGGCCACACCGCGAAGGTGGACAGCATGGACGGCCAAACGCTGTATCATGTGACCTGGCCGGTGGCCGAGGAGCCGAAGGTCACGATCATCATCCCCTATAAGGACCAGATCGAAACGACCGAACATTGTCTTCGGGCAGTATTAGGTGAGACTGCGTATAAAAACTACACCGTATTGATGGTGGATAATTGGTCCACCTCCCACGAGGCTGAGGTTTTCCGGAAGTCATTCGCCCGGAACCGGCGAGTCAGGTTTTTGCGTATAGAGGAAGAATTCAACTACTCACGCATCAACAACCTCGCGAGCAAGCAAACCGACGCCGAGTTCTACATGTTCATGAATAATGACTTATTCGTGAAGGATGCAAAGTGGCTGCATGTCTTGGTTGGTGAGGCCATGGCCGACCCGGCGGTCGGTGCCGTCGGCGGCAAATTCCTCTATCCAGACGGCAGCGTGCAGCATGGTGGGACGGTGCTGGGACTGGGCGGCGTCGCCGGACACGTGCATGTGGGATTGCAGCCCAACGAACCCGTTTATGCCGGGCGTATGCTGTTTGCGCAGGAGATGTCGGCAGTGACCGCGGCCGGCGTGCTGGTCCGCGCATCGGCGTTCAAGCAGGTGGGCGGTTTCGACGAAGTGAAATTAAAGATCGCGTTCAACGACGTCGATCTATGCCTGAAGCTGGGTGCGGCCGGGTTCAAGATCATCTGGACGCCCGATTTCGTGGCCGATCACCACGAATCCCTGAGCCGCGGCGATGACGAGCGTCCGATGCAAGAATCGCGGTTCTTCGACGAGGTTGAGACGATCAAGCACCGCTGGGGGGCGGCATTGCAGCGGGACCGGTTCTATCATCCCAAATTCACGATGGACCGGCGGCCGTTTTTCGACCTGATCGACCCTGATTGGTTCGACCACTAAACCACGGCGCGAAGGTCCAGCGTGCGGGGATGCTCCTGCGACCCGGCCCCCTTCGGCTCCGGCATCGGGCCTGGGGTATGGCCGGTCGGCTCGAAACGGGCACGGCGCCGCGCCTCGGCCTCGTTGGCGTTGACGGGGAACGTCGCATAGCTGTGGCCGCCGGGGTGGGCGACGTGATGCGTCATGCCGCCCAACGCGCGTCCGGTCCAGCGATCATACACGTCGAACACCAAGGGTGTCTGGGCCGCGAGGGTCGGGTGTAGCGATTGCGGCGGGTCCCAAGCCTTGAAGCGAATGCCAGCGACGTAATCGCCCTCCGTGCCGGTATGGCTCAGCGGCACCGCGACGCCATTCACCGATAGGACGAAGCGCTCCGTCTCCCATCCGGTGACGCGGACCTGTAACCGCTCAACCGAGCTATCGACGTAGCGGACGGTGCCGCCGACACCGGCCGTTTCGCCCAGCGCGTGCCAGGGTTCTAACCCGTGGCGCAACTCGACCCCCACGCCATGCACGTGAATTTCGCCGATGCGCGGAAAGCGGAACTCCATGTGCGGGACGAACCAGGCCGGGTCGAATTTCACACCATGGGTGCTGAGTTCCTCCAACGCGTCCAGCACATCTTCCCACACGTAATGCGGCAGCATGAACTGGTCGTGGATACGGGTGCCCCAGCGGACCAGGCGGCGTTCATAGGGCGTGGTCCAGAACGCGGCGACGGCGGCGCGCATCAGCAACGTTTGCGCCAGCGCCATCTCCGGATGCGGCGGCATTTCAAACGCGCGGAACTCCACTAGGCCCAACCGTCCGGAGGGGCCGTCCGGGGAATACAGCTTGTCGATGCAGAACTCGGTCCGGTGCGTGTTGCCGGTCATGTCCGTCAGGATGTTACGCAACATCCGGTCCACGAGCCACGGCGCGGTTTCCTGACCGGGGGCGATCCGGCCAAACGCGATCTCCAGTTCCCGGAGCGCGTCCTGCCGGGCTTCATCGATGCGGGGGTGCTGCGACATCGGGCCAATGAACAGGCCGCTGAACAAATAGGACAGGCTCGGGTGGTTGTGCCAGAAACCCAGCAGCGATTTGAGCAAATCCGGGCGGCGGAGGAACGGGCTGTCCTCCGGCGTCATGGCGCCCATCACCACGTGGTTGCCGCCGCCGGTGCCGACATGGCGTCCGTCCAGCATGAATTTCTCGGCCGTCAGCCCGGCCCGGCGCGCCTCCGCATACAGATGCGTCGTCCGCTGGACCATATCGTCCCACGTGGTCGCCGGGTGGATGTTGACCTCGATCACGCCGGGGTCGGGGGTGACCGAGAAATGCAGCACGCGGGCGTCGCCCGGCGCCTTGTAGCCCTCCAGCACCACCGGACGCTTCAATGCGGCGGCCGTCGCTTCGATGGCGGCAATGAGCGACAGCCAGTCCTCCGCCCGGTCGAGCGGGGGAATGTAGATATAGACCAGGCCGTCCCGCGCCTGCACCGTCAGCGCGGTGCGGATCCCGCGTCCGAGCGTGCCGGGCACCGGGGTCAGCGCCGGTAATGCGGCCTGCATTTCGAAGGGGTCCAGCTCCGGGTCCGGCTCCAGCTCTTTCGGATCGACCCATGGCAGGCTCGACAACGGCAGGCGGACGCCAGCGGAGCTGTCACCGGGCACGAGGAAGATCTTGCCCTCGCGCATCTCCCAGATTTCGGTTTCCCAATGCCTCGGCACCCCACGACGGCGGAGCGGCAGCACGCTGGCGACGGCGGCGTCCAGGCCCTGGTTGAACACGCGGATGATGCGCGCGCGCTCCTGTGGATCCCGGGATTGCGCGGCTTCGGCGACGATGTTGGCCGGCATGCGGCCCTCGCGCATCAGCCAATACGGCTGGTCCTCGAAGGCGGGTAGGACCGCGGCGGGATCGACATGGAGCTGGGCGGCGAGTGCGAGGGTGAAGGCGAGCGCGGTCTCGTGCGTCGCGTCACCCTTGTCGGTGTCCGGGTCGGCCAACAGCGCCCGATCGGTCCAAACGGGAGTGCCGTCCGGGCGCCAGGTCGCATTCAACGCCCAGCGCGGCGTCTGTTCACCGGGATAATGCTTGCCCGCGCCGTATTGGACGATGGCGCCCGGTGCCCAGGCCGGCAGTAGGCGATGTAGCAATTTACCCGCGTCGCGACGTTTGGTGGGACCCAGCGCGTCCACCGTCCACTCCGCCCCCTCCGGGTCATTGACGGCGACGAACGTGGGCTCCCCCCCCATCGTCAGGCGGAGGTCACCGGCGTGCAGCACCGTGTCCACCGCGGCGCCGGCGTCGAGGATCGCCTGCCACTGCGCCTCGGTATAGGGCTTGGTGACACGGGGCGTCTCGTTCACGCGGGTGACCGACATTTCGAAGGCGAAATCGGTTTGCGCTGGTTCCACCAGGCCGGAGATCGGGGCGGCGGATTGCGGCTCCGGGCTCGCGGCCAGGGGGATGTGGCCCTCCCCCGCCATGAGGCCGGATGTGGCATCGAGACCGACCCAGCCGGCGCCGGGCAAATAAGCCTCCGCCCAGGCGTGGAGATCGGTGAAATCCGTGGTGGGGCCCTCCGGACCCTCCAGCGGCTTCACGTCGGGGGCGAGCTGGATCAGATATCCGCTCACGAACCGGGCGGCGTAGCCGAGGTGACGGAGCGCATGCACCAGCAGCCAGGCGCTGTCCCGGCAGGAACCACGCGCCTCGGCCAGCGTGCGTTCCGGGTCCCACACGCCGGGCTCCAATCGCACGATATAGCTCACCCGCTCCATCACCCGGCGGTTCAGATCCACCAGCATGTCGATGGTCCGGCGCGGCTCCCGCGGAACCTCGGCCAGCAATTTTCCAAGTAGTGGGCCGAGGGGGGTGAGCTTGCGGTAGGGCGACAGCTCCTCTTCCAGCAGCGGATCATAGGCGAACGGCCAGCTCTCGGCCTCGGGCTCCAAGAAAAACTGGAACGGGTTGATGACCGCCATGTCGGCGATTAGATCGACCGCCACCTCGAAATGGGTCACCCGCTCCGGAAACACGACCCGGGCCAGGAAATTGCCCTGCGGGTCTTGCTGCCAGTTGATGAAGTGGTTCTCGGGCTTCACCGTCAGCGAATAGGACAGGATCGGCGTGCGCGCGTGCGGTGCCGGGCGAAGGCGGATGGTTTGCGGGCCTAGCTGGACCGGATGGTCGTATTTGTAGGAGGTGCGGTGCAGCAGGGCGGCTTGAATGCTCATAACGAACAATTGCCGCAGTGCAGCGCGGGCGCAAGGGCGCTAGGGTCACATCCGGGAGAACCGAATGACCAATGGAATGCAGAAGGGCCTGACGAGCTATGGCGATGACGGGT
>JAYVOF010000156.1:0-3864 GCA_043758105.1 Rhodospirillales bacterium
GCCGATGGACGATCTATTTGGCGCCCCACCGGCCGCGTTGATCGCCACGATCAAATCTGAAGCACGACATGGCAGCCTGACCGATGAAGACCTCGATGCGGAGTTGGCGGCTTATAAGGCCGGGGGTCGAATCGGTGAATTGCCTACGAACGGCAGTCCCAGGCGCTCGATGATAGCCTGACCCTCCTCCACCAAGAACCGCTGCAACCGCGCCGGCGCCGGCAAAGCGGGCGCGGTGCGGCGGCGGGTCACGAACCAATTGCGCATGATCGGGAAGCCCGGCACGTCCAGGACGCGCAACAGGCCTAACGACAATTCTAAATTTACTGTGTGGCGGGACATCACCGCCAGGCCCATGCCGGCCATCACCGCTTGTTTGATCATCTCGTTGCTGGATGACTCCAACGCCACGGGCGGCTTGAAGCCTTGCGCGTGAAAATACTCGTCGGCCAGCGCCCGTGTGCCGGAGCCGGGTTCGCGCAGGATGAACCATTCCTCCCACAGGGCCTTGGACGGCACCGGGGCGGCGCACAATGGATGGCTCGGTGCTGCAATCACCACCGTCGGGTGGGCGGCGAAGCGTTCGGCGCGGACCAACGCCGGGTCGGGGGATTGGCCCATGACCGCCATGTCGATGGCACCCTCCTGCAACAAGGCGGCAATGGTGTTGCGGTTACCCTCGCGCAGTTGCACGTGGATGCCGGGGCAGAGGGTGCGGAATTGGGCGATCATGTGGGGGACGATGTATTTGGCGGTGGAGACCAGGCCCAGCGTGACCCGGCCCGTCTCCGCCCCCTTCAGCGCCAGCATGGCCACGTCCAAATCCCGCAGCGCCTGCAGCACCGGGCGGGCTCCGTTCAGCATCGTGCGCCCGGCCTCGGTCAGCGCGACCTTGCGGCCGATGCGTTCGAACAAGGGGAAGCCGGCCTGGTCCTCGATCTGCCGGATTTGGAAGGACACGGCGGACGGCGTGAGGTTCAGCTTTTCGGCGACCCGGGCGAAGGACAGCGCCTCGGCCGCGGCGGTGAACACCTGCAGCTGGCGAGTGGTGACATGCATGAGGGTTCCCTCGTGATTATGCCAAATCTATTTCGCTTTTCCTTGTGCCGTCCAGGCCCTAGCTCTTCCCCAACACAAAGGGGAGGCCGGCCAATGAATTCGCCCGTCGATATCAAGATCACGGATATGAAGGAACGCTATACGTCAGGCGTACTGAAGTATCGGCAGATGGGCTATTGGGAGCCGGACTATGTGCCCAAAGACACCGACATCCTGGCGGTGTTCCGCCTGACGCCGCAAGACGGCGTGGACCCGATCGAGGCCGCCGCCGCGGTGGCGGGTGAGAGTTCTACCGCGACCTGGACCGTGGTGTGGACCGACCGTTTGACCGACAGCGAGTATTATCGCGCCAAGGCCTATCGCGTGGACCCGGTGCCGGGCAATCCGGAACAGTGGTTCGCCTACATCGCCTATGACCTCGACCTGTTCGAGGAAGGGTCGATCGCGAACCTTACCGCGTCGATCATTGGCAACGTGTTCGGCTTCAAGCCGTTGAAGGCGCTCCGCCTCGAGGACATGCGCATTCCGCCGCATTACTTGAAAACCTTCCAGGGCCCGGCCACCGGCATCGTGGTCGAGCGGGAACGCCTCAACATCTATGGCCGCCCGCTGCTGGGCGCCACCATGAAGCCGAAGCTCGGCCTGTCTGGCCGCAACTATGGCCGGGTGGTGTATGAGGCGCTAAAGGGCGGGCTCGACTTCACCAAGGACGACGAGAACATCAACTCGCAGCCGTTCATGCATTGGCGCGACCGTTACCTCTATTGCATGGAGGGCGTGAACAAGGCGACGGCTGAGACCGGAGAGATCAAGGGCACCTATTTGAACGTGACCGCCGGCACGATGGAGGACATGTACGAGCGGGCCGAGTTCGCCCGGGACCTCGGCAGTGTCATCATCATGATCGACCTGGTGATCGGCTACACCGCCATCCAGTCCATGGCGAAGTGGGCGCGCAAGAACGACATGATCCTGCATCTGCACCGCGCCGGGCATGGCACCTACACACGGCAGAAGAACCATGGCATCAGCTTCCGCGTGATTGCGAAGTGGATGCGGATGGCGGGCGTTGACCACATCCATGCGGGCACCGTGGTCGGAAAGCTCGAGGGCGATCCGAACGTCGTGCGGGGCATCTACGACACGTGCCGGGAAGGTTTCGTGCCGGCCAACCCGCTGCATGGCATCTTCTTCGACCAGCCCTGGGCCAGCCTCAAGAAAATGATGCCCGTGGCTTCGGGCGGCATTCACGCCGGGCAGATGCACCAGTTGCTGCATTATTTGCAGGATGACGTGGTGCTGCAGTTCGGCGGTGGCACCATCGGTCACCCGATGGGCATTCAGGCCGGGGCCATCGCCAATCGGGTCGCGCTCGAGACCATCGTCAAGGCGCGCAACGAAGGTCGCGACATCTGGAACGAGGGGCCGGAGATCCTGACGGCTGCCGCCCGCTGGTGCCAGCCGCTTCGCGCCGCCCTCGACACCTGGAAAGACGTCACCTTCAACTACGCCAGCACCGACACCGTCGACGTGCTGCCGACGCCGACCGCGTCGTAAGGAGCGCCGAGATGAAGATCACTCAGGGCCAATTCTCCTTTCTTCCGGACCTCACGGACGAGGAGATCAGCAAGCAAATCGAGTATGGACTCAACAACGGCTGGTCGCTTGCGGTCGAATATACCGACGATCCGCATCCGCGTAACTGCTATTGGTCCATGTGGGGCACGCCGATGTTCGACCTGAAGGACCCGGCTGGCGTCATGATGGAGCTGAATGCCTGCCGGCGTGAATACCCGCACCACTACGTCAAGGTGCTGGCGTTCGACAGCAATAAGGGGTTCGAGACGGTGCGCATGTCGTTCATGGTGCAGCGCCCGGCGCATGAGCCGGGGTTCGAGCTGGTGCGGGCCGAGGGTGTGGGCCGCCAAATTCGCTACACCATCCGCAGCTATGCGACGCAAGTGCCTCCGGAAAACCGCTACAGCCAACCGTCGTAGCGACGTAGGGTGGGATGCGCGTTGGCATCCCACCATCTCGGCCAAAGGGGGACAAAATAAATGAAGATCGCGCCAAGCATCCTGTCCGCCGACTTCACCCGGCTCGGTGACGACATCCGTGCCATCCAGGCGGCCGGCGCCGATCTGATCCATTTCGACGTGATGGACAATCATTATGTCCCTAACCTCACCATCGGCCCGCTGATCTGCGAGGCGATCCGCCCGATCGCCACCATCCCGATCGACGTGCATATCATGGCTAAGCCCGTGGACGCGCTGGCGCTGCTGTTCGCCAAGGCCGGCGCGGCGATCATCACCGTGCATCCGGAGGCGTCCGAGCATGTGGACCGGACGCTGGCCATGATCCGGGACGAGGGCTGCCAGGCTGGGCTCGCGCTGAACCCGGCGACGCCGCTCGAATACTTGGACCATGTCATGCACCGGCTGGATTTGATTTGCGTCATGTCGGTGAACCCCGGTTTCGGCGGGCAATCCTTCATCCTGCACGCGCTGGACAAGATCGCCGCCATCCGCCGCCGCATCGATGCGCACATCGAGGCGGGTGGCCGTCCGATCGCGCTAGAGGTCGATGGCGGCGTGAAGGCCAGTAACATCCGCGCCGTGGCCGACGCGGGCGCCGACGTGTTCGTGGCCGGGTCCGCCATCTTCGGCGCGCGGGACGCGGATGGCGGCGTGCAGGGCTCGATCGGCGCGTTGCGGTCCGCCCTCAACCACAAGCCGATGGAGCGCGCAGCATGAGTCCCGACGCGAACGTCACCCACCCCCCCGTCGATCTTGCGGCGATCTA
>JAYVOF010000157.1:0-11064 GCA_043758105.1 Rhodospirillales bacterium
CCCGGCACCATCACTGGCGCACTCGCGGCCACGTGTGCTGTCCTGTCGTAATACGTTGGCCAACTCCCCACCATCCGGAGGGTTGTTCCCAAACGGGGAGCGCACTACATGATCCTCACGGGCCGCGCCATTGCAGAGGACTGCCTGAGGCGGCACCGGGACAGAGCGAACATCAACGCGTGCCGAAATCAGTTCGCGGCATGGCGCCGGGCCACTGAGGAAGCCGAGTGGAATAGTTTTGTGGATGTGAAGGCGCGTTTTGGCACCGCAGACCTCGTGGGAGACCGTGTCGTGTTCAACATATGCGGCAACAATTACCGGCTCGTGGCACGCATCGACTTTCAAGCGGGCACCGTCGAAATCAGGTTTTTCGACATCCACGATGCTTACAACGATATCGATGTGAGGACGGTGTGATGATTGCGGAACTTGTCATTGTAGAAAACGAGGGCGATCACAAAAAGGCCATGGATCTAATCGATCGCCTGTCATCGAGCGGCCGCGCCGAGGACCGTGGGCGACTGCGCGCCCAATCGCTTCTGGTATCGGACTGGGAAGCAAAGGCGTTCCCTGCGGACGCGCAGGACGCCGCGGAATCGCTAAAATTCTGGATCGAACAATCCAATCTTACTTCCTCCGAAATCCACAAAATCTTCGGCGGCCGGTCGCACATGTCCGAGGTGCTGACGCGAAAGCGAGCCCTGTCAAAGAGCATGATGGTCGCTGCCCATAAGCGCCTTGGCGTGCCATTGGACGTTCTGTTCGATCTGCTTGAAGATGAACCGGGCCTTGCAGCCGGTGCTCCAATGGAAACGGTTAAACATGCTGTCGGTTCATAAGATGACCGCAGGGCAGTAGTGCCACAATACGCGGGGTGTAACCTCTATCCTCCTGGAGTTTGATTGAGGACGAAATCCACGTCCATCGGTCAGGTGAAACGTCGTTCAGAGCCCTCGATAAGTGAAGTGAGCCTTCCCGAAGCAGGCGGTGGCGAAGGCGCTAAACTGAAAGCGGAACAAACGCCGCGAGCGATTGTGCTTAGTGGCAAGCCTGGCAACCGTCGTGCCCGTTCTAATCACGTTGCTCCTGGTTGGAACGACCTTTGTGTATTACATTCCACAAAAAAGTGAGGAGCCCGGCTATGGACCAGATCAAGCCACCTGCGGAGCATCCGGACCCAACCAGTCCCGTACAGCCGCGACCGATCCCAGAGATGCGGATCACACAGGGCTCTTGGACGATGCGCTAGGAGCGTGCCTCCGCGGAGCAAGTTAAAGAGGAGCTAGGGCGGCATGCCCGTTCCAGGAGGAGCTTTTAAGAATTGGCCGATGTAAAAACCAACCGTTTTACGAGATATTTTCCACTCCTCCTTGACGCGCTTCGTTCAACAGATCCCACCCCCATGCGTCCTGCCGAAGCCATGGCCAGGATCAGATCTAAAGAAGAGATCCCAGCCGAGCAGCTAACCCGACTCATACAAAACGGCACACAGTCAATTTTCGAAAACGATGTCCACTGGGCGCGCTTTTATATCGTAAAAGCCGGCCTTATTGGGAATGCCCGGCGGGGATTTTGGAACCTTACTCCCCAAGGCCGAGATATGGTTCTCTCACCGGAACAGACCTGGGACCTTTACGTTCAGATTCGCGATGCCAACCGCCAGGGCAAGGGTCCAGCTGAAGAAGATGCGCCAGCCCCGAATACCCCTGACGGCAGCGAGGAGGAGGGAAGGTCCTACTGGTTCGTTGGATCGGTTTGGGATGGTGGCGAAGATCAGCTTTCCCGGTTCTTGGAGCAAGGCGTCTGGGAAAACGGTTACGATAGCCAATTTATGGACACTGTTCTACGGATAAAGCCGGGTGATCTGATCGCCATCAAATCAAGCTTTACCCAAAAGCGTGTTCCGTTTGACGTCGGCGGAAAAACCGTTTCTGTTATGCGGATTAAGGCGACGGGCACAGTACTTGCCCATGCTGGGGATGGACGGACGGTCAAAGTTGCGTGGGATCCCGTTACAGAACCGCGCGACTGGTATTTATACACTTATCGAACAACTATCGTAGAGGCTGACTCTGATGCCGAGGACGGTCGCCAGCTAATAGATTTTACTTTCCGCAAAACCCTGCAAAATTACGCCTGGTTCCTTGCACAACCTTATTGGTTGGAAAAGTATGGCTCCAAATCGGAGAATGTATTAGAACCAACTCCAACACTCTCTGTTTCAAATGACGAAGACGAAATGACTACTGACGAAGCGCCCTACGCGATATCGAATATTATTGAAGAGGGATGTTTTCTTACACATGTTGAGCTTTCGGAAATACTGGACCGGTGGCGCGCGAAACTAAATCTAATTCTTCAGGGTCCACCAGGCACGGGGAAGACATGGTTGGCAAAACGCCTTGGCTTTGCCCTTGCTGGCTCCAACGACCGCGAAACGGCTCGTTCTAGGCTTCGTGTTGTGCAATTCCATCCCTCCCTTGCCTACGAGGATTTTGTCCGCGGGTGGCGGCCCGCCGGTGAGGGACGCCTCGAACTTGTCGATGGGATAATGATGCAAGCCATTCGCGCCGCGGAAAGCGAACCGGATCGGCCATTCATCCTTGTCATAGAAGAGATCAACCGGGGTAATCCCGCCCAAATATTCGGTGAGATGCTCACGCTCTTGGAGGGTTCAAAACGCCGACGAACGGAAGCAATAGAACTCGCTTACCGAAGAGAGCCAGGCGAGCGAGTTCATGCGCCGGCCAATCTATATGTGATCGGGACGATGAACGTGGCCGACCGCTCCCTCGCCATTGTAGATCTCGCGCTCAGGCGTCGCTTTGCGTTCGTTGATCTCGAGCCGAGATTTGGGAATCTTTGGAAAGCGTGGTGCGAGCATCGAGGTATCGAAAGTGGTTTGCTCACCGAAATCGAACAACGCATGAATGTTCTCAATGCCGAGATCTCAGCCGCTATCTCACTCGGCCCACAGTTCCGGATCGGGCATTCGTATGTAACTCCCGAAAATGACTCACTGATCGCAGACGGTCGCGCCTGGTTCCGATCTAAAATCGAAACTGAAATAGGACCATTACTCGATGAGTACTGGTATGACGCCCCCTCAACAGCCAGTGCGGCGCGGTCGAGGCTACTCGCCGGGTTAGTTTGATTTCGGCGTTGGACGACCTTAGCTCAGTTTCCGGGGACCGGGTAGTCGGTCGTATTCCGGTCCACAATCTTTGGCTGCTGATGCTTTACGCATCAGACCTGACAAGCTTTCGAGGCGCTTTTGATGCGCTGGTCGAAGAAGATGCCGCGAATATCCCGGAGTTGATCGCACGACTTCTGACCCAAGCCGTCGAGCTTCGCCTAAAACGCAACCTGACCCGAGATTACCATCAACTGGAAAAAACTCTCACGCGCGTTCGAGGTCGGATCAATCTTCTAACAACCGCGTCGCGGCAACTCCTATTTAAAGGTGAGGTTTTTTGTCGCTTTGACGAGCTGACGATAGACACCCCGCGTAATAGACTTGTGCGGGCGGCGTTAGACCTGATGACCCGGCTCGTCCGGAACAATGATTTGAGCCACCGCTGCCGGTCACTGGCCGCAACGTTGGGTCGGGCCGGTGTAGTCGGGAAGCGTCCGTCTCGCGCCGAACTCGCAGCCGATCAGATCGGTAGAAACGACGCAAGCGACCGCTTCATGATTGCCCTCGCCCGTTTAGCTTTCGACTTGGCCCTTCCTACTGAAGATGCCGGCGCAACGGCGCTTGCGGCCCCGGACCGGGAGGAAGCTTGGGTGCGGCGCTTGTTTGAAAAGGCAGTCCTTGGATTTGCTCGTGTTGATTTGGAGCCGCTTGGATGCTCCGTGCGGGGAAGTATCCCAATGGAGTGGCAGGTTTCATCCGGGTCAGCGCAAATTGCGACAATCCTACCGCGGATGGTAAGCGATATCGTTATCGACTTCCCGGACGTGGGCAAACGATTGGTGATTGACACTAAGTTCACTTCCATTTTGGGGACGAGCCGCTTCGGCAATGCCAAACTGAAGAGCGGATATTTATACCAGATGTATGCCTACCTCCGATCGCAAGAGGGGAGCGACGAACGGTGGAACTCTTCGGCTGGATTGTTTTTACATCCATCCGTTGGCACTCACCTTTACGAGCATGTGGAAATCCAGGAACACTCGATTGGCTTCGCGACAATAGACCTTGCTGGGCCTACTGCCTGTATTCGAAGCGAGCTTCAGCGCTTTATTCGTGCCGAATGGCAAGCTGAATAATCCACAGCATCTGCGACCTTTTGTCCGTTCCATGGACCGAAATGGCGCGGGTCCTCAGGAGCGTCGTCGTTGGCATCCCGGTAATCGGCCACACGAACCGTCGGCGAAAATGGACGCCGAACTCCAAGGGCAGGGTGAGTAAATCCGAGTTGAGAAAACGCGTCAGGCTCGGCCGGTGCATGACGTCGAGGAATTCGACAAGCATGGGTTCCAACAACGCCACGCGATCCGTCCGCAGCGCGTGACACAGCGCGCGGTCCGGAATGCTGTCCTCGCGAATGGCGACGCCCACCAAGGTGGAGACGTCAAAGACAATCACTCGGTCGGACCATCCCGGCGCTCGGCATTATAAGCGGCGAGTTCCTCATCGGCGATGTCGTCCGTAAGCCCCCGCCGGTGTGCCTCCGCCTTCAGCGCGTCGACGACCTCGAACAGCCGCTCGACGCTGGCCGGCTGTAGCACGCGGCTAACTAGCCGCCCGGCCAGCGCCCGCTTGGCGCTGTCGGCAAGGGCAGGCGCTACGGCGGCGTCCACCGGGATGGTGACGTCAACGGTGTGCGTGTCGGGCATGGCAGGTTCCTCTCCGGGAAAAGTCTTACCCGGGATGACCGGTAAGCGAAAACAGAAAGCGTGTCGGATACCCCTTGACCTCCCCCAACAGAATATGTTCCTATCTCTCTCACATGCACCCCACCCCCACCCCTCCCCCATCTCCGCCTACCTCGCCAGAGGACGATGACGCCTACTACCGCGCCGTCCTCCACGGCCTCATCGAGCAAGGCGCAGCCATCGCCCGGCAACTCTCCGAACGCGCCACCAAAGAACCCGAATCCGACCTGACAGTCCCCTTCGACCGCATCGCCCGCACCATCCGCCGCACCATCGCGCTGGCCCGCCACATCGCCACCAACCCACCCAAAACCCGCACCCCGGCCGTCGAACGCACTCAAGCCCGCGAGAAAATAATCCGCGGCGTCGAAGACGCCATCGAAGCCCGGCGCAAGCCCGCCACCGACGCCGCAATCCTCCACAACGAACTCCACGAACGTCTGGATGACGCCGCCTTCGAGCGCGACCTGCGCACCCGGCCCATCGAAGACATCATCGAAGAACTCGCCCGCGACCTCGGAATCGCCTACCAGGCCCGCGCCTACGTCTGGAAGCGCCGCACCCCGTCCGATATCGCCACCCTCCGCGCCCGCGCCGCAATGTGCGCGACCGGGGCATGGCCTAAAACCTCATCCCCCGCCCACCAACCAACCGCACCACCCTAAGAACCTCGTCGGGTGGCATGTCCCAGGGTGGAACGAAACCTCATTCCCCCCTACAACACCCCGGGACATACCACCCCCAGGGAGCCCGCCGTGAACCATCAGGCCGCCGACACGCCGGAGCGCCAAGCGTTCTATGACCGCATCGGCCAGCAGAACCTGACCCCGCTCTGGCTCTCCCTCGCCAATCTGGTCACGCCCGAGCCCATTAGCCCCTGCCAGCCCGCCCACTGGCGGTTCAAAGACATCCGCGCCGCCATGATGGAGGCGGGGGGGCTGATCACCGCGAAAGAGGCGGAGCGGCGCGTGTTGGTGCTAGAAAACCCGGGCCTCCGCGGCCAATCCAAAATCACCACCAGCCTCTACGCCGGCGTGCAGCTTGTCCTGCCCGGCGAGGTCGCCCCCGCGCACCGCCATACCCAATCGGCGCTGCGCTTCGTGATGGAGGGGTCCGGCGCCTACACGGCGGTGAATGGCGAACGGACCACCATGCATGAGGGCGATTTCATCATCACGCCGCCCATGGCCTGGCACGATCACGGCAATCCCAGTGCGGAGCCGATCTTCTGGCTGGACGGGCTGGACATCCCCGTCGTGCAATTCCTCGATGCCTCGTTCGCCGAGCAACTGGGCCAGGACGAGCAGCCCATCACTCGTCCGCTCGGCGACAGTGATGCGCGCTACGGCGCCAATCTGTTGCCAGTCGATCACCTGCCCGGCGGCGGCACGTCCCCGGTGTTCAACTATCCCTATGCCCGCACCCGGGAGGCGCTCGAGCGGATGCGCCGGATGAACCAATGGGATGCCTGCCACGGGCTCAAGATGCGCTACGCCAACCCCATCACCGGCAACCACGCGATGGCCACCATGGGCACCTTCGTGCAGCTGCTGCCCCAGGGCTTCGCCACCGCCGCCTATCGCGCGACGGACGCGACCGTGTTCGCGCCGATCGAGGGCCACGGGCGCAGCGTCGTCACCCAACGGGACGGCAGCGAATTCGTGGTGGAATGGGGCAAGCGCGACCTATTCGTCGTCCCCTCCTGGCACCGCGTCCGCCATGTGGCGGCGGCCGACAGCGTCCTGTTCAGCTTCTCCGACCGACCGATTCAGGAGGCGCTACATCTGTTCCGGGAGGACCCGGGCAACGCGTAATCCTACACCGTCATTGCGAGCCGCCTGGCGAAGTAATCCAGGGGCCGCAAGAGTACTTGTTGCCCCTGGATCGCCCCGCCCCAAGCGGGGCTCGCAAAGACGGGTCATGGCTTGATTCCGCTGGTATTGTTGCCCTGGATTGCTTCGCTCGCTCGCAATGACGTTGGCACATGTGCCTATCTCCGCCCACTGATCCGCACCATCATCCGCGAATAGCCGTGCACGAAGGTGGAGAACACCCGGGTCGGTTCCTCCACGACCTCGATCCGGCCGAACCGGGCCAGGATCTCCTCCCACATCACCCGTAGCTGCAACTCGGCCAGCCGTTCGCCGAGGCAGCGATGCACGCCGAAGCCGAACGATAAATGCCGCCGCGGGCGGGCGCGGGCGATGTCGAATTCGTTGGGGCGCTCGATCGCGTCCTCATCCCTGTTGCCGCTGATATACCACATCACCACCCGGTCGCCGGTGCGGATCTGTTTGCCGCCGAACTCGATATCCCGGGTGGCGGTGCGCCGCATATGGGCGAGCGGCGTTTGCCAGCGGATGATCTCCGGCACCATGCCGGGAATAAGCGAGGGGTCCGCCAGCAGCCGCGTGTATTGGTCCGGGAACCGGTTCAGCGCCAACAGCCCGCCGGAAATGGAGTTCCGCGTCGTGTCGTTGCCGCCGACGATCAGCAGGATCAGGTTGCCGAGATACTCCATCGGCGATTGATGCCGGGTCACCTCCGCATGGGCCATCAGGCTGATGAGGTCGCCGGCCGGGGCCGCGTTCACCCGCTCATTCCAGAGCTGCATGAAGCGCATCAGGCACTCCCGCAGCTCCGCCTGCCGCTCGGCCTCGCTCTCCACGATCCCGCCCCCAGGAATGGCGGTGGCCACGTCGGACCAGCGGGTGAGCTTGCGGCGCTCGTCTTGCGGGAAGTCGAACAGGGTCGCGAGCAATTGGGTCGTGAGCTCGATCGAGACGTGCTCCACCCAATCGAACGCCTCACCCACCGGCAGCTGGTCCAGGATGTGCCCGGCGCGTTCGCGGATCAGGATTTCCAGATTTGCGATGTTGGTGGGGGATACGACGGGGTTCACCGCCTCCCGCTGCGGGCCGTGCAGGGGCGGGTCCATGGCGATGAACATCGGCATGATGAAGTCGGGTGCCGGGTCCCGGACGGTGATGCCGCCCTTGTGCATATCGGACGAGAACGCGGCGGTATCGGCCTCGATCTGCTGGATTTGCTTGTATTTGCTAATGGACCAATACGCCCCGTACTCGCTTTCGGCCGTGTAATGCACCGGCGCCTCGCGGCGGAGGCGCTCGAAGAACGGCCACATGGCGTTGTGCTGAAACAGCGCGGGCTGGGCGGGGTTCAGCGCCGCGAGCGGCAGGGCATAGGGATCGGTTTCGAGCGGGAGCGGATTGAGGATGACGGTGTCCATGGCACGCTCCCATTCGTTTTGTTCGGCGTATCTTAGCGTATTTGGCAATCAGGCGGGCAAAAACCTGCTGTTCTGAGCCAGATCCCCCGGATAAACATTTGTTTGCATCGTTACGCATATGGACACACTAACCGAACTGTGGTGTGGTAACGAAAGTCGCATACAATTACTAATAAACTATAAAATTTCCAAATTGAGGAACGAACGAATGGCAAACGCGGCGGCGATACCCCCGGCCCAGATCGCACCGGCCGACGCCGCCGCCATCAACCAGCTTTATCTCTCCCTCCTCGCCCGGCCAGCGGATCCGGGCGGGCTCGCAAGCTTCAGCGCGCTGCTGCAAAGCGGTACCTCGCTACAGACGATCGCCGGCTTGATCGCGCAAAGCCCGGAGGCCTCCGACCTCAGCGGCCTGTATCTGTCCGAGCTCGGGCGCGCCATCGATCCTGCCGGTCAGCTGGCGTTCTCCGCCGTACTTGCCGCAGGCGGCACCCTCGCCGCGATCCGCACCGCCATCGCCACCTCGACGGAGGCGCAGGCCGATGTCGCCGGCCTGTATCAATCCGAACTCGGGCGCGGCCCCGAAGCCGGCGGGGCGGCGTATTGGTCGGGACGGCTCGCGGGCGGCGCCTCGATCGCCGAGGTGCGCGCCGGGATCGCCCTGTCGGACGAATCCACCGCCGATCTCGCCGCACTCTATCAGACCGAACTCGGCCGCACCGGGGATGCGGATGGCATCGCGTTCTACCAAGGCCAAGAGGCGACCGGCGGCTCCCTCGCGGCCATTCGCGCCACGATCGCGGCCTCGGTCGAATCGCAGGCCAACCTGTCGGCGCTGATCGCCGCCGGTGCCGCGGCGACCCTGCCGCAGCTCACGCAGCTGCTGGCCGGTGGCGCCACGCTCGCGGCTCTCCGCACGACCTATGGTACCCCGGCACCCACGCTCACCGCCGCGCTGGCGCATGACACCGGCACCTCCGCCAGTGACGGAATCACCCAGGACGCGACCATCACCGGCCGCACCACGGGTGCCACCACGCTGCAGGGCTCGATCGACGGCAGCGTGGGCGTGAGCCTGGCCGCATCCCTCCAGCCGGACGGCAGTTTCACTCTGACGCCGGCGCAGCTCGCGACGGTGGACGGCGGCACCCTGCCGCCCGGCGCGCATGTGCTGCATTTGGTGGCCGGCACCGCCACGACGGCAACCGCTATCACCGATATCGCGTTCACGCTGGCGACACCCGCGCCGATGTCGTTCGACCTGTACGCCGCCGACCAGACCAGCGCCCACCATACCATGTCCGCGGCGGCCACCCTGGTCGGCACGACCACGCCGGGTGCGACCGTCACGCTCGCACCGGCCAATGGACACCCGGCCGTGACGGTCACGGCCGACGGCACCGGCGCGTTCCGCTTTGCCGGCGTGGCCCTGGCCGTCGGCGCCAACCCGATCACGCTGCAGGCTGCCGACGTGTCCGGCCCGGGCATCGCTACCACCGTCACGCTGATCCGCGACGGCGCACCCATCAGCGGCGATGTCGTCGTGCAGTTCGACAGCGCCGCACGCGCCGCCATCGCCCATGACGCCAGCGCCGCCCCCGTCGGCGCCCGCGCGCTCGCGATCGAGAGCCTGGCCGTGTTCGACACCATGAGCGGGATCGCCGGGCAGTCAGGCTACGCCGTCACCTTGGCCGCACCGACCGGCGCCGATACCAAGGCGGCGGTGGCGGAGGCGGCGGACATCGTGCTGGATACCCTCTACCCGGCGCAATCCGCGACCTTCGACGCGCTGCTCGCCACCACGCTGGCCACGATCCCGGACAGTCAGTCGAAGACGGACGGCATCGCGTTCGGCCGCACCGTGGCGTTGCGCGAGCTGGCGCTGCGGGCCACCGATGGCTCCGCCGCCGTCACGGTGTTCACCGGCGGCACCGCGCCGGGCCAATGGCGCCCGACGGGGCCGAGCTTCACCCCCGGGCTCGACCCGCAATATGCCAGCGTCACGCCCTTCGCGCTCACCTCGCCCGGCCAATTCCTGCCCGGCGCGCCGCCGGCCCTGACCAGCGCCGCCTATGCGACCTCCGTCAACCTCACGCAGTCGCTCGGCAACCGCACCAGCACGACCCGCACGGCGGATCAGACGCAGATCGCGCTGTTCTGGAACGACCAGACCGGCACCGACTCGCCACCCGGGCAATGGAACCAGATCGCGGCCACCGTGGCGCAATCGGCCGGGTATTCGCTGGCGCAGGACGCGCGGTTGTTCGCCGCGTTGAACGTGGCGGAGGCCGATGCCGGGATCGCCGCGTGGAACAGCAAATACAGTTACGACGCCTGGCGCGCCGTGACGGCGATCCAATTGGGCGGCACCGGCAACCCGGCGCTGACCGCCGATCCCACCTGGCAGCCGCTGCTGACCACGCCCGCCTTCCCGGAATACGCCGCGGGCCACGGCAGCTTCAGCGGTGCTGCCGCCACGGTGCTGGCTAGCTTCTTCGGTGACAACACGAGCTTCAGCGCGACGTCGGAAAGCCTGACCGGCGTCACCCGCAGCTACACGAGCTTCAGCCAGGCGGCGTCGGAGGCGACGGAGAGCCGCATCTATGGCGGCATCCACTTCCAATTTTCCGCCGACGCGGCGCTCACGCTCGGGCATCAGGTGGGGGCCTGGACGCTGCAGCAATTCGGCACCGCGACGACGACGGCGGCCCCGCACGTGGCGCTCGACAGCGCCGGCGGGCCGGGCCGGGCCGTTCCCACCATCACCGGCCAGGTCACCGGGGCGGCCGGCACCGTGCTGCTCGCCACGTTCGACAACGGCCAGACTTTCGCGTCCGTGGCGCTGGACACCGCCGGGCGGTTCTCGGTCACGCCTGCGTTTGCGACCGATGGATCGCAGGACGGCGTCCATGTCGTGGCGTTCAAGGCGGTGG
>JAYVOF010000158.1:0-3832 GCA_043758105.1 Rhodospirillales bacterium
ATCGAACGCATGCTGATCAGCGTGATCCGCCAGGTGTCCGAGAGCCGGGGCATGAACCTGGTGCTCCGCCGGGAACAGGTGGCGCTGAACGTGAACGAGTTCGACATTACCGAGGCCGTGGTGGCCCAGCTGAACAAGGTGTTGCCGAGCGTGACGCTGCCGCCGGACGGCGTGTCCCCCGTGGCATTCCTGGCCCCGGGCGGCCCCGGCGGTGTGCCCGTAACACCGGCCGCCACCCCTGCCTCGACGGCCGCGCCTGACACCGGGGCGCCCCTATCGCCCGGCCCGCGGCGGTGATCGCGCCGCACGCCGCCGGCGACACGCGATTTTTCGGGCGCTCGGGGCCGCATGACCTGGCCGCTGTGGTCGCGGCGGCGGGCGGGAGCGCAACCGGCCCGGAGGTTATTCTGGCCGGCGTCGCACCGCTGCAAAACGCCGGGCCAGAGCATGTCAGCTTCCTCGATAACCGGCGCTATATCGATGCGTTGCGGGCGACGCGGGCGGGCGCGGTCATCGTTCGTCCCGATCTGATTGCTGCCGTGCCCGAGGGTTGTGCCGGCATCGCGTGCGATGATCCCTACGTCGGATGGGCACGGGTCGCGGCGCTGTTCCATCCCACGCCGCCGACCCGGCCCGGCGTCCATCCTACGGCCGTGATCGACCCGGCGGCGATCGTGGCCGCAAGCGCGGAGATCGGTCCCGGCGCGGTGATCGCGGCCCGGGCAGAGATCGGCGAGCGGTGCCGGATCGGTCCCGGTGCGGTGATCGGTGAGGGCGTGGTGCTGGGGCCGGATTGCCGCGTCGGTGCGCTGGCTTCCGTCAGCCATGCAATCCTTGGCGCACGCGTGTATCTCTACCCTGGTTGCCGCATCGGGCAGGAGGGCTTCGGCTTCGCCACGACCGATCAGGGATTCTTGACCATCCCGCAACTCGGACGCGTCCTGATCGAGGATGATGTGGAGGTGGGGGCCAATAGCTGCATCGATCGTGGCTCCGCCCAGGACACGGTCATCGGTGCTGGCTCCCGTCTCGATAACCTGGTCCAAATCGGGCATAATGTGCGGATGGGCCGATGTTGCGTGATCGTGGCGCAATCCGGCATTTCCGGTTCGACTGTGCTGGAGGATTTCGTCGTGATCGCGGCACAGGCCGGGCTCGCGGGGCATTTGCGCATCGGGCGCAAGGCGCGGGTGGGCGCGCAGGCGGGGGTCATGGCCAATGTCGAGGCGGACGCCGATGTCGTCGGCAGCCCGGCCGAGCCGATTCGCGATTTCTTCCGGGGTGTCGCCACGTTGCGCAAACTGACGCGCAAGCCCAGGGTGGCAACCACCCCCCAGGCGTCCACCGCCGGATCGGCATCCGCCGGGCCGGATGGGCACGCGGACTGACTTCGATGGACGGCACCCCCCCTCCGGCAACCGGCGCACCCGCGGGCTTCGACCCCGCGGGCTTCGACATCGATATCGCGGGCATTATGCACGCGATCCCTCACCGGTATCCGTTTCTAATGATCGACCGGATGGTGGATGTCGTGCTCAATCAATCGGCGGTCGGGATCAAGAACGTCTCGGTAAACGAGAGTTTCTTCCAGGGTCACTTTCCGAGTCATCCGGTAATGCCCGGCGTCATGATCATCGAGAGTATGGCGCAGACGGCGGCGGTGCTGGTGGTGAACACGCTGGGCCCGGACGCGGCCGGGAAGCTGGTTTATTTCATGACGATCGAAAATGCCAAGTTTCGTCGCCCGGTCGGACCCGGTGATCAATTGCGGATCGAGGTCACAAAGCTACGCAGCCGCGGCAATGTGTGGAAATTCGCGGCCGTGGCGCGCGTGGCCGGTGTGTCGGTGGCTGAGGCGACCTATGCCGCCATGATCATGGACCGATAGGGGTTCATTTTGACGGATATTCATCCGACGGCGATCGTGGCACACGGTGCGCGGCTGGGGAACGGCGTGACCATCGGACCATTCTGTGTGGTTGGTAGGGATGTGACGCTCGCCGACGGCGTGAGCCTGATCTCCCATGTGGTGCTGGACGGGCATACCCATGTGGGGGAGGCAGCGGTGCTGTATCCGTTTTGCACCGTGGGCTTGGCACCGCAGGATTTAAAATACCGGGGCGAGCCGACGCGGTGCGAAATCGGTGCCCGCACGCAAATTCGCGAGCATTGCAGCATCCACCGAGGGACGGTCACCGGCACGGGGCTCACCCGGGTCGGTGCCGATTGTTTGTTGATGGCGGTCGTGCACGTCGCGCATGATTGCGAGATCGGGGACGGGGTCGTCATCGCCAATAACGTCGTGATGGGCGGCCACGTCACGATCGGCGCGGGGGCGGTGATCGGCGGTTCGGCCGCGATCCATCAATTCGTGCGGATCGGCCGGGGCGCCATGGTGGGCGGCGTATCGGGTGTGGAGGCGGATGTCATTCCGTTTGGCAGCGTGATGGGCAACCGGGCCCGTCTCTCAGGCCTGAACATGATCGGTCTTCGCCGGCGTGGGGTGGATCGCCCCGGTCAGCATCTGTTCCGGACGGCAATGCGCCGCCTATTCGGCGCGGCCGGCGTGTTCAGCGCGCGGCTCGAGCAGGTCCGCGGGGCCTATGGGCACGATCCGCTGGTGGCCGAGGTGCTTGCCTTCATCGATGCCCCCAGCAAGCGGGGGCTGATTCGTGCAAGCGCCATCGCGGCGGATGATAGCGAATAGGTTAATGCACGACGTGGGATTGGTATTCGGTCAACAGCCGGGCCGTGCTGATCTCCTGCCGGCATGCGATCAGGGCGACCTCCAACGCCTCCGCCGTGGCGGTGAGGTTGAGCGTGACCGCTTCTTCCGTCAGCATTCGCAGGCACTGCACCAACCCGCCCACGGTGCCGGACTCATTTTCCGCCATCAACGACCTCACTCGTTCTTACATATGCCAGTAAATGTACGGTGTTGTTGGTTTTCGATGCAAACACAGAAACGTTATTTTTCGTCCGGCCATCCTTCCTCCGGTCGGCAACGGTGACTTTGGGCATTATCGCCGGCGGGGGACCGTTTCCCGGTCGTGTCGCGGCGGCGGCGGCGGCGGCGGGGCGCGCTGTGTTCATTGTGGCATTACGCGGCTTTGCGGAACCGGCGGTCGTGGGGGCGTATCCTCACCGCGTGGTGCGAATGGGTGCCGCCGGTGAGATCATCGCCACCCTGCGGGCGCAATCCTGCACCGATCTCGTGCTGGTCGGCCCGGTGCGCCGCCCCTCGCTCCTGGATTTGCGCCCGGACGCGGAGGGGGCGCGCATTCTGGCGCGGGTCGGCCGTGCCGCGTTCGCCGGCGATGACGGCCTGCTGGCGGCCATCGTCCGGGTGTTGGGGGAGGACGGGTTCCGGGTCTTGGGTGCCCACGAGATCTTGACCGAGGCGGTCGGCCCGGCAGGAATCATGGGCCGGATGCAGCCGGACGCCGTCGCGTGGCAGGATATCGGCCGGGGTCAGAACGTGCTCAACGCGCTGGGCCGCGCCGATGTGGGGCAGGCTTGCGTCGTGCAGCAAGGGATCGTGCTCGCGCTCGAAGCGATCGAGGGCACGGACGCCATGCTGGCCCGCGCCGGCGGGCTGGCGCGGCCCGGACCTGGCGGCGTGTTGGTTAAGCTCACCAAGCCCGGCCAAGACCGCCGCGCGGACCTGCCGACCATTGGCCCTGCGACCCTCCACGCCGCCGCCGCCGCCGGGCTGCGGGGCGTGGCGTTCGAGGCCGGGGGCACGTTGCTGACGGATCGCGACGCCTGTATCGCCGCCGCCGACGAAACGGGGCTTTTCCTTATCGGCATCAATGGCGATAGTGCGCCCGCA
>JAYVOF010000159.1:0-3826 GCA_043758105.1 Rhodospirillales bacterium
GCATGCTGCATGGCAGGCCAGCGCCGGATGCCGCGCACCAGCAGTTCGCCCTCTCTTATTACAATCTCGGTTTCGTCGTGATGGCGCGCACGAATCACCTTCCGCGCGAAACTTTCCGACCAACAGCTGTGGGCTGGGATCCGGCGGTTGATGTGCTTGATACCGAGGCCGGGCTGCTGGTGATCGTGGCCTTGCCCGGTGTGCGGCCCGACGAAACCGAGATTGTAATAAGAGAGGGCGAACTGCTGGTGCGCGGCATCCGGCGCTGGCCTGCCATGCAGCATGCCGCCCGGGTCCACCGGATCGAGCTGCCGCACGGGCGGTTCGAGAGGCGGTTGCCCTTGCCCCACGGCACCTACCAGCTCGTCGGCCAAAATCATCTGGACGGGTGCCTGCACCTCACGTTGCGGAGGCTCGGCTGATGGATGTTTCAGACGACCTTCCCATCGGCGACGACATGGCGCCGGAGAGCAGCCTCCCCGACACCCTGATCCTTGTCCGCGTCACAGATGCGGTGTTGATGCCCGGCATAGTGATGCCGCTCTCGATCACCCGGCCCGACGCCGCGGCGGCGTTACAGGATGCTGCGCGCACCCAGCGGCACGTCGCCATCGTCCTACAGAAGGAACCAGCGGCCAGTGATGGCGCCATAGAACCAGCCCTGGAAAGCCTGCATTCCATCGGCACGGAGGCCCGGCTGCTGCGGTACTTCACCGGCCGGGACGGGTCGCACAATGCAATCTTGCAGGGCCTCGGCCGGGTCCGGCTTGAGGGCCGGCCCGAAGCATCGCGTGACGCGGTCACCGTCGCAATCGAGCGCATCGCCGAACCCGCTGGCGGCACGCCCGAGATCGATGGGCGCTTCCACCATCTGCAGGAGCGCAGCGCGGAGGTGCTACGCCTGATCGAAGCCCCTGGCGAATTGTTGGCGACCCTCGGGGCGATCACCGAGCCCGGTGCCTTGGCGGATTTCGTGACGGGGCTGCTCGATCTGTCGCCTGCCCAGAAGCAGGAAGTGCTGGACACCGTGGACCTGCTGCCCCGCCTGGACCGTGTGATCGCCCGTCTGGCCTACCGGCACGAGGTGCTGCGCCTGTCGCACGACATCGGCCGGCAGAGCCGGACCGCGATGGAGGGCCGTCAGCGCGAGTTCCTGCTGCGCGAGCAGCTCAAGACCATCCAGAAGGAGCTTGGCGAGGGCGACGACGGCGCACCACAGCTGGACGAGCTGCAGCAAAAGCTGAACGCGGCGGGGATGCCGGACGACGTGGCGGCGCAGTCCGGGCGGGACATGCGCCGCCTGCGGCGGATGCCGGACGGCGCGGCGGAGGCGGGCATGGTCCAGACTTACCTGGAGACGATGGCGGACCTGCCGTGGCGGCTGGAGCCTGGACCGCCGATCGATATCGCCGAGGCACGGCGGATCCTGGACAGGGACCACTACGGGCTGGAAAAGGTGAAGCGCCGTATCCTCGAGTTCCTTGCCGTCCGCAGGCTGAACCCGCATGGCAAAGGGCCGATCCTGTGCTTCGTTGGGCCGCCCGGCGTGGGCAAGACCTCGCTCGGACAAAGCATTGCCCGTGCGATCGGCCGCAAATTCGTGCGCGTCAGCCTGGGCGGCGTGCATGACGAGGCGGAGATACGTGGCCACCGCCGCACCTATGTCGGAGCGCTGCCGGGCAACATCCTGCAGGCCGTGCGGCGGGCGGGCGAGCGGGACTGCGTGATGATGCTGGATGAGATGGACAAGCTGGGTGCGGGAGGCTTTCAGGGGAACCCGGCCTCGGCCCTGCTGGAAGTGCTGGACCCGGAGCAGAACAGTTCGTTCCGGGATGCCTATCTGGGCGCGCCGTTCGACCTGAGCCGCGTGCTGTTCATCGCGACCGCCAATGTGCTGGATACCATTCCCGGCCCCCTGCGGGACCGGATGGAGATGGTGCAACTGACCGGCTACACGGCGGAGGAGAAGGTGGCCATCGCCCGTGGCCATCTTATTCCCCGCCAGTTGGAGCAGAACGGCCTGGGCAGCGTGCCGGGCGGCGTCGCGGTCAGCCTGGACGACGCCGGGCTGAACCTCGTAATCGACGGCTACACGCGTGAGGCCGGGGTCCGCAACCTGGAACGCGAGATCGGCGCGGTGTTCCGGAACGTGGCAGTGCGCGTGGCCGAGGGAGCGCAAGGACCGATCCTCGTCGGACCGGACGAGGTTGCTGCAATCCTCGGTGCGCGCCGGTTCGACGCGGATGTGGCGCAGCATGCCTCCGTGCCCGGCGTCGCCACCGGCCTGGCCTGGACGCCGGTGGGCGGAGACATCCTGTTCATCGAGGCCAGCCGGTCTCCCGGCTCCGGCAAGCTGATCCTGACGGGCCAACTCGGCGACGTGATGAAGGAGAGTGCCCAGGCGGCGCTCAGCCTGCTGAAAGCCCGTGGTGCGGATATGGGGATCGCCCCTGACCTGTTCGCGCAAAGCGATCTCCACGTCCACGTTCCCGCGGGTGCGACGCCCAAGGACGGCCCCTCCGCCGGCGTGGCGATGTTCGTGGCTTTGGCATCGTTAATGACGGGCCGCGCGGTCCCGCCGACCACGGCCATGACGGGGGAGATCAGCCTGCGCGGCTTGGTGCTGCCGGTGGGCGGCATCCGCGAGAAGGTCATCGCTGCCGCGCGCGCCGGCATCACCACCGTGCTGCTCCCGGCGCGCAACCGGCGCGACCTGGACGACATCCCTGCGAGCGCACAGGCGCGGCTCCGCTTCGTGTGGCTGGAAACCGTGGACGACGCTGTCGCCGTCGCCATCAGCGAGAGCGATCCGGGATAGAGCAGATTGCAGTCCAGTCCGGTCGTAGGTTTGGAGAGCACATGCAGGGGATGGCGATGGGCAATCGCAAGGCGGTGCTCGACGTCCGCCGGATGGGCGAAGCCGACCGGCTGACGGTTGCCGGAGGCACGCCGGCCACAACGTTGATGCAGCACGCCGGCGAGGCCGTGGCGCAAGAGATCATGCGCCGCTGGACCCCTCGTCCCCTGGCAGTGCTATGCGGACCTGGCGGAAACGGCGGCGACGGCTTCGCGGCTGCGCGCCTACTGGCTGAAGCGGGCTGGCCCGTCCGCCTGGCGCTGCTCGGTTTCCGGGATCACCTCGCAGGCGCGGCTAAAGACCACGCGGACAGATGGATGGGCGCGGTCGAGCCGATGGCGCCCGCGCTATTGGATGGTGCAGCGCTGGTGGTCGACGCGGTGTTCGGCGCTGGGCTGAGCCGTCCATTGGATGGGGTGGCCAAGGAGACGCTGGCTGCCACCGCAGGCCTCCCGATCATCGCTATTGACGTGCCGAGCGGCGTTGCGGGTGACAGCGGCGCGGATTTGGGCGCCACACAAGCGGCGCTGACCGTCACCTTCTTCCGGAAGAAACCCGGCCATCTCTTGCTGCCGGGCCGGCTGCTGTGCGGCGCCCTCGTCGTCGCCGACATTGGCGTCCCGGCCGAGGTGCTGAACCAGCTTGCCCCCGACACCTTCGAGAACGACCCGGCGCTGTGGCTCGCGGACCTGCCGCAACCGCATGACGGCGGCAACAAGTACGACCGCGGTCATGCGCTGGTTTGGGGCGGTTGGCCCATGACCGGGGCGGCACGCATGGCGGCGCGGGCCGCCTCCCGCGCTGGCGCGGGCCTGACGACGGTCGCGGTGCCCGTGATCGCCTTGCCGGTCTACGCCGCGGCGCTGACCAGCATCATGGTCCGGCCTGTCGCGACATCCGCCGACCTCGACGGCCTGCTCGCCGACCCTCGCGTCTCGGCCCTGCTGATCGGGCCCGGTGCCGGGGTGG
>JAYVOF010000160.1:0-55701 GCA_043758105.1 Rhodospirillales bacterium
CGACGAAGGCGGCGGCGTTGCAGAATGGTGAGATCGATTGGTGGGAGAACCCGGCGCCCGACCTGGTGCCGCTGCTGAAAAAGAACCGCAACATCAACGTGGACATCGCCGATCCGCTCGGGAATATCGGCTCCTTCCGGATGAACCATCTGCATCCGCCGTTCAATGATGTGCGGGTGCGCCGCGCGGTGATGATGGCGCTCAGCCAAGAGGACTACATGCGCGCCGTGGTGGGCGATGACGAGACGCTGTGGAAGCTGCAGCCGAGCTATTTCACGCCGGGCACGGAATTGTATTCGGAAGTGGGCGGCGAAATTTTAAAGGGCCCCCGCCGGTATGACGAGGCCAAGAAGTTGCTGGCCGACGCCGGGTATAACGGTGAGAAGATCATCCTGTGCGTGGCCACCGATGTGCAGATCACCAAGGCCGAGGGCGACGTCACCGCGGATTTGCTGGGCAACAAGCTCGGCATGAACGTGGATTATCAGGCGCTCGATTGGGGCACGGTGGGCGCGCGGCGGGCCAAGAAAGACCCGCCGGGGCAGGGCGGCTGGCACATCTTCCACACCTGGCACGCGGGCGCGGACTGCATCAACCCGGCGCCATACACCGCGTTCGACGCCGGCGGGGACAAGGCGTGGTTCGGCTGGCCTAAATCGGACAAAATCCAGGCCGGCATCGGCTCCTGGTATGACGCGCCGGATGTAGCGGCGGAGAAGACCGCGATCGCCAATCTGAACCGGGACGCGATGGAGTTCGTGACTTACGCGCCGACCGGGTTCTTCCTGGGCTACACCGCCTGGCGGAAGAACGTGTCCGGCGTTGTGAAGTCCCCGTTCCCCGTGTTCTGGGGCGTGCAAAAGACGTGATGCCCCCGTCATTGCGAGCCCCGCTTGGGGCGCGGCAATACAGGGGCGACGGGCGCGCCTATGGCCCATGGATCGCGTCGCCAAGCGGCTCGCGATGACGAAATGCTAGCCTATCTCACCCGCCGCATCCTCGCGACCATCCCGGTCATGCTGGTCGTGGCGCTATTCGTGTTCAGCCTCCTCTACATCGCGCCCGGCGACCCGGCGGCCATCATCGCCGGGGACCAGGCGAGTCCCGAAGACGTGGACCGCATCCGCGCCGGCCTGGGCCTAGACCGGCCGTTTCTGGTCAGGTTCGGCACTTGGCTCTGGGACGTGCTGCACGGCGATCTCGGCACCTCCATCTTCAGCAGCCAGCCCGTCATCCACCTTATCGGTCAAAGGATGGAGCCGACCATCTCGCTCATGGTGCTGACCTTGCTGCTCAGCATCAGCATTGCCGTGCCGATGGGCGTGCTGGCGGCCTGGAACCACGGCACCTGGATCGACCGGGCGATCATGATTTTCGCGGTGTTCGGGTTTTCGATCCCGGTATTCGTCGTGGGTTACTTGCTGGCCTACGTCTTCGCCCTCACGCTCGATTGGTTTCCCGTGCAGGGCTATACCGAAATATCAAAGGGTTTTGGCTCCTGGCTCAGCCATTTAGTGCTCCCCGCCGTGGCGTTGGGCGGCGTATATATCGCGCTGATCGCCCGCATCACCCGCGCCACCATGCTGGAGGTGCTGAGCCAGGATTACGTCCGCACCGCCAAGGCGAAGGGCGTCGGCAGCCGCACCGTGTTGTTCCTGCATGCGCTCAAGAACGCGGCGGTGCCGATCGTGACGGTGATCGGCATCGGCGTGGCCTTACTGATCGGCGGCGCGGTGGTGACCGAAAGCGTGTTCGCGATCCCCGGCCTCGGGCGCCTGGTGGTGGACGCAATCCTGCGCCGCGACTACCCGATCATCCAGGGCGTCGTGCTGCTGTTCAGCTTCGTCTATGTGCTGGTCAATCTGGGCGTGGACCTGCTGTATAGCGTCTTCGACCCGAGAATCCGCTATTGAGCCAGCTCCTCCTCCCGGACGCTCCGGCCGCCACCGCGCGGGAACCGCATGTTTCGGTGGCACCTGTGCTGCCGGACGTGCTGCCCCGGGTGAAGCCGCGCGGCCCGGTGCGCCTGTTCGTCCGCCGCTATCCCACCATCGTTTTGGGCGGTATGTTGCTGATGCTGGTTCTAATCTGCGCGATCGCCGCACCATTACTGGGCACTGTCGATCCGACGGCGCTGGCCCCGTCGAAGCGGCTGCGCTTTCCCTCTGCACAATACTGGTTCGGCACGGACAGCCTGGGCCGGGACCTCTATTCCCGCACGCTGTTCGGCACCCGCGTGTCGCTGGAAGTCGGCTTCGGCGTGGCGATCTTGGCCACCGCGATCGGCACCTTCATTGGCCTCGTTTCCGGCTTCGTTCGCTGGGCCGATAGCGTGATCATGCGCGTGATGGACGGTCTCATGTCCATCCCGCCCATCCTTCTTGCCATCGCATTGATGGCGTTGACCCGCGGCAGCGTCGGTAACGTCATCACCGCCATCACCATCGCCGAAATTCCGCGCGTTTCCCGCCTGGTCCGCGGCGTCGTGCTGTCCCTCCGCGAGCAACCCTACGTCGAAGCCGCCATCGCGTCGGGCACCCGCACGCCAATGATCATTTGGCGCCACATCGTGCCCAACACCTTGGCCTCCATCACCGTGCAGGCGACGTACATTTGCGCGTCCGCTATGATCACCGAGGCCATCCTGAGCTTCATCGGCGCCGGCACGCCTCCGATCATCCCGTCCTGGGGCAACATCATGGCCGAGGGCCGGGCGCTGTGGCAGGTGAAGCCCTATATCGTGTTCTTTCCCGCCGCGTTCCTGTCGCTGACGGTGCTGGCGGTGAACCTCCTGGGCGACGGCCTCCGCGACGCGCTCGATCCGCGCATGGCAAAGCGGGTATGAAAAACCCGTCATTGCGAGCCCCTTGCAGAAGCAATCCAGGGGCGCCCGATGCTGACCTCAACGGAGTTGGACCGTGCGAGCAAGGCATCCCGCCACTTACATCATGACCAACGAACGTAACGGAACGCTGTATGTCGGTGTGACTTCGGACCTGGCTCAAAGAGTCTGGGAGCACAAAACGGGTAAATACGAAGGGTTCCCGCTATGCCCTTGCTTTACTGGTTCATTATGAATTGCACGACAACATGACGGCCGCGATCAGCCGGGAGAAGCAATTGAAAGGCGGCTCCCGCGCCAAGAAGCTGGCCTTGATCGACAAATCCAACCCGCAATGGCTTGACCTTTATGCTGGCATCGTCTGAATGACGCAAAGGTCTGTCTCGGTGGCCCCTGGATTGCTTCCTCGCCAAGCGGCGACTCGCAATGACGGGAACTTTTAGCCATGGCCCTGCTCGAAGTCGAAAACCTACAAACCCATTTCGGCACACTGGACGGCGTCGTGCGCGCGGTCGAGGGCCTGTCCTTCCATATCGACGCGGGCGAAACCCTCGCCATCGTCGGCGAAAGCGGCTGCGGCAAGTCGGTCACCAGCATGAGCATTCTCCGCCTCATCCAAGAACCCCCCGGCAAGATCGCCGGCCGAATCCGGTTCATGGACCGCGACCTGCTGCGCCTGCCCGAATCCGAAATGCGCAAATTGCGCGGCAACGACATCAGCATGATCTTCCAAGAGCCCATGACCAGCCTGAACCCGGTGCTCACCATCGGCCGGCAGATCGGCGAGGCGGTGCGGCTGCACCAGGGCAAGAACGCCCGTGACGCCGAGGCCCGCGCTGTCGAGATGCTGACCTTGGTGGGCATCCCAGCACCAGGCCGCCGAGTTCGGGAATACCCGCATCAACTGAGCGGCGGCATGCGGCAGCGGGTGATGATCGCCATGGCGCTGGCGTGCAACCCCAAACTCCTGATCGCCGACGAGCCTACCACCGCTTTGGACGTCACCATCCAGGCGCAAATTTTGGATTTGATGCGGGACCTCAAAACCCGGCTCGGCTCGGCCATCATGCTGATCACCCATGACCTCGGCGTGGTAGCGGAGATGGCGCAGCGGGTGGTGGTGATGTATGCGGGCCGCAAAGTGGAGGAGGCGACGGCCCTCGAAATCTTCGGCAACCCGCAACACCCTTACACACGCGGCCTGCTGGGTGCGGTCCCGGTACTGGGCTCGTCGCTGACCGGGGCCGGGCGCACGAAGCTCGCCGAGATACCCGGCCTCGTCCCCTCGCTCCGCAAGCCGATCATCGGCTGCCCCTTCGCCGGGCGCTGCCTGTCGGTGACCGAGCTGTGCCGCACCGTGGCACCCGCGGTGGAGCAGAAACGCCCCGGCCATTACGTCGCCTGCCACTACGCGGAATGGGGCCAGATAGCCGCATGACCGCGCTGCTGGACGTCCGCAATCTGAAAAAGCACTTCCCCCTCCACGCCGGCCTGCTGGGCGGGGTCACCGGCCAAGTCTATGCGGTGGACGGCGTGAGCTTCACGATAGCGAAGGGCGAGACCCTGTCGCTGGTGGGTGAAAGCGGGTGTGGCAAGAGCACGGTGGGCAAGACCATTCTCCGCCTGTTCGCCCCCACCGGCGGCGAGGTCTGGCTGGACGGCGAGCGGATCGACCAGCTGCCTCCCGCCCAGCTCCGCCCCTTGCGCCAGCGCATGCAGGTGGTGTTCCAGGACCCGTTCAGCAGCCTGAACCCCCGGATGCGCGTCCGCGACATCATCGCCGAACCGCTTCGCAATTTCGGCCTGGCGCACGGCGCCGCGTTGGACGACCGGGTGGCGGCGCTGATGGACACGGTGCGTCTGCCCCGCGACGCCATGCGCCGTTTCCCGCATGAATTCAGCGGTGGCCAGCGCCAACGCATCGGCATCGCCCGCGCCCTCGCCCCCGGCGCCGATTTGATTATTTGTGACGAAGCCGTTTCGGCGCTCGACGTCTCGGTGAAAGCGCAAATCGTCAATTTGCTGTCCGATTTGCAAGACGAACTCGGCCTGGCCTTGCTGTTTATCAGCCACGACCTCGCGATCGTCGAACACCTTACCCACCGTGTGGCCGTCATGTATCTCGGCAAAATCGTAGAAATCGCCGGCCGCGCCGCCCTGTTCGCCCACCCGGCGCACCCCTACACCCGCGCGTTGCTCTCCGCCGTCCCGGTCCCCAACCCGCTGGCCCGGCGCGACCGCATCATCCTGACCGGCGACGTGCCGAGCCCGATCAATCCCCCGCCGGGCTGCCGATTCCACACGCGCTGCCCTTACGTGTTCGACCGGTGCCGGACGGAGGAGCCAGTACTGCGGGAGCGGAGTGCCGGGCAGCTGGCCGCGTGCCATTTGGACGAACTGCCGGCGTCAGGCGCGGTCAGGGCATGAAGCGGCTCATGAAGTCGCTCGTGCGGTGGGACGCGCAACCCGCTCTGGAACGCTCCGTCCGGCTCTATCGCGCAGGCCACGCGCTCGCGGTCTTGTTGAGCCCATTTGGGCTGCCGCTCCCGTGGCTTATGCGGTTGGCCGGAACCGACAAGCATCGCCCTGATTGGCCACGGGGTCACCGATACGGTCCCGCCTACGCCGAGGCGTTCAGGCGCTTCCGTTGGCGCCGGGTCCGCATGGTGGAGATCGGGATTGGCGGTGCTGCGGAGGACATCGGCGGACGGTCATTGCTGGCGTGGCGCGCCTATTTTCCGTTTGCCACGATCCTTGCCTGCGACATTCGCGACCGGTCCGCCCTGGCGACACCCCGGGTTGAAATCTTGCGGCTGGACCAAGGCGAGGGGGTCGCCTTGCAGGGTCTCGCGGCCAAGGGGCCGTTCGACATCATCGTGGATGACGGATCGCACCTCAACGCCCATCAACTCCTAACGTTTGCGGCACTGTTCGACTCGCTGGCGGAGGGCGGCCTGTATGTCGTCGAGGACGTGCAGACCTCGTTCTGGCACCGGGTGGTGGACGGCGTTGATTGGGGCGGCGCGGCGTTCGGCCAGGCGGCGTTTTCCACGACCTGCATGGGCCATTTCCTGGCGCTGGCCGCGCACCTGAACTACGCGGAGTTCCTGGACCCCGGCGACGCGGACCCGATGCTCCTGCCGATGGCCCGGCGGATTAGATGCATCGCGTTCGAACACAATCTGATTTTCGTGACCAAAGGCCGGAATGAGGCATTGTCGAATACGGTCGGTGCCGGCGATGGCCCGCGCTGAACCAGGCCCCCCGCCGCAGCGCCACATCGTGCTCATGCCGCCACATCGGTTATGGCCGGCATTCATCGATCGGTCGGAGCCGGACCGGGAGGCGCCGTTCCGCCTGTTGGCTCAGCGCGGGTATAGCTACCGGCGTATCGATCCGTATGGCCGGCCGTGGAATCCGTTCGCCAACGCGCACTCGGTGCTGTGCGCGATCGATCCGTTGCGTGCGCTGCGGGTCTTGCTGCTTCATCGTCATGCCGATGTGGTGCTGTGCCATTACGAATCGGCGGCGTTGCTGATCTTGCTGTGGCGCCGGCTGTTCCGGTTCTCTGGAAAGGTGGTGGTGTACGATCTGGGCCTGGTGGACGGCTGGCGGCTTCGCGCCCTCATTCAGCGGCTGGTGCTGAAGCGGGCGGATTTGCTGCTGCCGCTGGAGTCGAACCAAATGTCGGATCTATTGGCGATGGGCGCCCGTCCGCACACCCTTTTTCCGGTGCGGGACTCCACCAGTACCGATTTCTATCCGGATACGGACGACCAGCCGGACGGCTACATCCTGGCGGTCGGCGATGATTTGTCGCGCGACTATCCGACCCTGCTGCACGCCATTTCGGGCCTCGCGTGCCAGGTCGTCATCCGCAGCAGCAAGCTCGGGCGCAGCAGCAAGCTCGGGGAAGACCGGGCGGCGTTCCCGAACGTCACGGTCGTTGCGGACCGCTTGCGCTCGGTCGATTACCAAAAATTGGTCGCAGGCGCGGTTTTGGTCGTGCTCCCGCTGCACCCATCGATGCACCCGGGCGGCATCACGGCGTTGCTGGAGGCGATGTCGTCGGGAAAGGCCGTGATCGTCAGCGACTCTCCGGGTCTGGCCGACCACATCGAGGATGGCAGGAATTGCCGGGTCGTGCCGCCCGGTGATCCGGCCGTGCTCCGGCATGCCATAGAGGCCTTGCTTGCCGACAAGCCGGAGCGGACGCGGCTCGGGGCCGGTGCGCGCCGCTTCGTCGTCGAGCACTGCTCGGCGGAAGCGGATGCGGCGCGGTTTGCGGCGGCGCTGGGCCAGCTGCTCGGTCCCGAGCCTGCCTTGGACGGCGAGGGGGTGCAGGCTGGCGGCTGAAACTCTCCCGATAATTGGGCCCCCGCTCATCGGAGTCGTGATCCTGAACTGGAACGGCTGGCGTGACACCATGGACGCGGTGACCAGTGTTTGGGCGCTCACCGGGCCGGCGCCGCGGATCTATGTCGTGGACAACGCGTCCACCGACGGATCGGAAGCGAGGCTGCGCGCCTGGGCCCCGGACCTCACCATCATCCAATCCGGCGGCAATCTCGGTTGGGCGGGCGGCAACAATGCCGGCATATCCGCGGCCCGGCGCGATGGCTGCGCGCATGTTCTGCTGCTGAACAACGACGCCATGATCCGCCCAGACGCCCTGACCGTGGTGGCCGGGGCGGCGGAGCGCCATCCTGACGCCGCCTCGATCGGCGCCTTGATCGTGAGCGCGGCTGACCCCGAGTCGGTCGAATTCGCCGGCGCCGCCATGGACCCGCGCAGCGCCATGCCAAAACCACACGATATCATATACAGCGAACTTGGCCTGTTACCCGACCTGGTGCCGACCATCGCCGTGAAAGGCTGCGCGATGCTGCTCACCGCTACCGGTTTGTCCCAGGTCGGCTTGCTGACCGAAGACTACTTCCTCAACTACGACGAAACCGACTGGTGCTTCCGGGCGAACGCGTTGGGTCTCGTGCACTACATGGCCCTGCGTGCGGTGGTCGAGCATAAAGGCGCGGTATCGTTCGCGGGCTTCGACGGACCGCTCTACCGCTATTTCATCACCCGGAACCGGCTCGTCTTCGCCCATCGTCACCTGAGTTTCCGCGGGCGGTGGTTCGCGTGGCGGGCCGCGTTCTGGCAGCTCCGGCAACCCCCTGGTCCGGGGGTTACGTGGTTCCAATCGTGGTGGGTGGTGTTGATGGCCATCCTGGACTATGGCCGGGGTCGTCTCGGCGATTGTCCGCCCCGGGTCCGGGTGTTCAATCGCCGCGGTCTGCCGGATTGACCACCCGCCTGCCCAGCACGCGGCGGGCCAGCATCAGCAGATCGGTTTCGGCCCCGTCCGGCCGTCCGCTCAACGCCCATGCGCCCAGCAGAACGCCCCCATACACCGCGGCGCCGGCTACGACCGCCACGCTCAGGGACTGCGCCGGGGCCGTCGTCCCGGAGCCGAGCCCGCCCGCCGTCAGCACCCCCACCATGGCCAGCGTGGCGCAGATGCCTCGCCATACGAGCCGCCACGCGTCCGGCAGGCGAATTTGGAAGCGCCGGAAGGCGATGACGATGTAGGCGGAGTTCTCGATCACGATGGTCAGGGCGTGGGCGGCCGCCGCACCGATCAAACCGAACAGCTGGACCAGGGCGATGGCGCTCGTGGCGCGCACGACCACGGAGACGAGGTTGATGTAGAATCCGGAGCGCAGCAGCCCATGCGCCGAGAGCAATGTCGCGGTCACGAGTCCCGGCGCGAGCATCACGCCCGAGAACCCCAGTATCCGGACAACATCCGCCGCACCCATCCAGGCCGGGCCAAAGGTCAGCATCACAACCGGCCCAGCCACCATGGAAACGCCGGTGGCGATCGGCAGCGAAACCACAATGACGGTGGCCAAAATACGCAGGTACGTGGACGCGATCTCCTGTTCTTCCCGCGACGCCGCGGCGAAGCTGGAAAAGCAGACCCGGCTCAACGGCGCGGCCAGTTCGTAGGTCGGCAGCAACGCGATCTCGGCGCCCGCCGAGTAGACGCCCACCTGGGTGATGCCCAGCATGCGTCCGATGACGAACCCGTCCAGCCGGTCCCGGATCATGATGGCCACGCTCACCGCCCAGCTCCATATGGAGAAGGTAGCGAGCTGCCGCCATGCCGCGAAGCCCAGCCGGGGGCGATACGGGTGCATGACGTAGCCCATGCCGGTCTCCAGCACCTGCCCGGTCGCAATCCCCGCGATGAGCGCCCAATGACTGCGCCACACCAGGGCGGACGCGATCGTGACGCCAATGGCGCACAGCCGCGGCAGCATCAACAGACGGAACTCCTTGTGAAATTCGAAGTGGCGGCGAAACTCGACGATGCCGATATTTTCGAACCCGGCGATCAGCGTGCACCCGGCCAGCACCAGTAAAATCGGTACCAGTCGGGGATCTTCGAAGAACGCAGCGACCGGCCAGGCGCACAAGGCAACCGCCATGGCCGTCACGAGCCCGCGGATGAGATTGATGGTGAACGCCGTATCATAGACCTCCCGCGTGGCATCCCGCTGCCGGATCACCGCCTCGTCGATCCCGAATGCGGAGAGTGCCAGCACACCTTGCGAAAAACCGGTGGCCAGGGCGACCAAGCCGAAATCCTTTGGCACGAGAAGGCGCACGAGGATCAACGTGCTCACGAGGCCAAGCACGCGGGTCAGCATGCGCCACCCGATCGCCCAGCCCACGCCGCGCGCCGTTTTGCTTAGGATTGAGTCTGACAAGGAGAGTTTGTATTCCGGGTGCGGGATCGAGATAGCATTCAGAATGGCGGTGGTTTGGGACCGACCAGAGTGGTTGGTTTGAGGCCGCTTGGAGTGTCTCCTAGGGTCGTAGGAACGCCAGCCTGGATGAAGGCGTCGAACAAGGCCAGGTCTTTGTCGCTCCACGCGAATATCAACCCATACGGTGTGGGAGCGATATAGCCGGATTGAGAGATCCGAACCTGGGCACCCGATTGTATGAAGAGGTTGGCTATCTCTGCCACGGACCGTCCATGGCGTCCCGCAGCGTTAGGCAGCAGGCTTCGCGGGGCAGATCGGTGGTCAGCTGGAATGCCGGCGCGATCACCCGGCAAGGTGCGTGTCGGCATACAGATTGTGAAGTGGCGCCGAGAAGCCGATACCCGGCAGCACCAGGTCACCATCCGTCACCATCACCGGCTCGAACGGCCAGGAGCCATCCGCCTGCCGGCTGTACACCTCTGCGCCGATGCTCTCGCTCTGGAGGACCAGGATGTCCCGCACGCTCGGGATCGAAGTGTAGGTGTAGATGTTGGACCATGTTTCACGCGTGTTGCTGGGCGAGATGATCTCGGCCATCAGGATTGGCTCCTGTAGGACAGCCTCCGCCTTGGTGCTGCGGCGGGCGGCGATGGCCACGTCGGGGATGCGGACGTTGCGATGGGCCATGACGCGAGGGATGACGCCGGGCTCGACCATGACTACACCGGGATGACCGATAGCTTTAAGATGGTTCGTCAGGGCAACCGCGAGCGCGGTTTGGATGATCGCGTGCGTGATCGCGGCTGGTGCCATTTGCTCGGGATATCCGTTTTCCAACTGCCAGCGCATGCCGTCGCCGGGCTCCCAGGCCAGGAACTCCTCCGTGGTCATCGTCGGGGGCGGCGCAAGGATCGTGTCCATAGGTGCAGGATACCACATATAAAACGTGCAAAAGAAGCGCCACCTTGACCCTTACCGTGCGCGCACGCCACACTACGTCCCACGCGAAGGTTTAATATGAGGGAGTGAACGATGCCGCAGGTGTCGCTGACCGTAAACGGTCGTCATCATACCGCCCAGATCGAGGGGCGGACGTTACTCGTGGAGTTGCTGCGGGAGACGCTGCATCTGACCGGCACGCATGTCGGCTGTGACACCAGCCAGTGCGGCGCATGCGTCGTCCATGTGAACGGGCAATCGGTGAAGGCCTGCACCATGCTGGCTGCGCAGGCCGAGGGCGCGACGGTGCTCACCATCGAGGGGCTGGCCGCCAATGACGGCACGCTGCATCCGATGCAGGAGATGTTCCGTGAGCATCACGCGTTGCAATGCGGGTTCTGCACGCCGGGCATGGTGATGAGTGCGGTGGATCTCGTGCAGATGAATCCGCAGGGGTTGACCGAGGATGAAATCCGCCACGGGCTCGAGGGCAATCTGTGCCGCTGCACCGGCTACCACAATATCGTGAAGGCGGTCGCGGCGGCGTGGCCCCTCATGCACAACAAAGCATTGCCGATCGCCGCTGAATAGGCTCAACGCCAATCAATAAGGGGAGATGCAGCATGGGATTTGAAGGCATTGGCGTCTCGATGCGCCGTAAGGAAGACCACCGCTTCTTGGCCGGCCGCGGCAATTACACCGATGACATGAACCGGCCCGGCCAGTTGCATGCCATCATTCGCCGCTCGGACCGTCCGCACGCCAAGTTGCTGGGGGTCGATACCGCAGCCGCCAAGGCCGCGCCCGGTGTGATCGCGGTCTATGTCGGCGCGGACCTCGATGCGGATGGCGTCGGCGGCGTGCCGTGCGGTTGGCAGATACACAATAAGGACGGCTCGCCCATGGCGGAGCCGCCGCATCCGGTGCTGGCCACCGGCAAGGTGCGGCATGTGGGCGATCCGGTCGCCGTCGTGATCGCCGAGACCCGGCAGCAGGCGAAGAATGCCGCCGAGTTGCTCGAGATTTCCTATGACGACCTGCCGGGCTTCTCCGGCGTGCGGGATGCGATCGCGCCGGGTGCGCCGCAGCTGCATGACGCGGCGCCGGGCAACGTCTGTTATGACTGGCACCTGGGCGACAAGGCCATGGTGGATGCGGCGTTCGCGCAGGCGAAGCATGTCGTGAAGCTGGACCTGATCAACAACCGGCTGGTGCCGAACGCCATGGAGCCGCGCGCCGCGATCGGCGAGTGCGATCCGTCCTCGGGCGATTACACGCTCTACACCACCAGCCAGAACCCGCACGTGATCCGCCTGCTGATGGGCGCGTTCGTGCTGCACATTCCGGAGAACAAGCTGCGCGTCGTGGCGCCGGATGTGGGCGGCGGCTTCGGCAGCAAGATCTACCACTATGCCGAGGAGGCGATCGTCACCTGGGCCGCGGGCAAGCTGAAGCGCCCGGTGAAGTGGACCTGCGACCGAAGCGAGGCGTTCCTGTCCGACGCGCATGGCCGCGACCATGACAGCACGGCGGAGATGGCGTTGGACGCCGAGGGCCACTTCCTCGCGCTCCGCGTCAGCACGATCTGCAACATGGGCGCCTATCTCAGCACCTTTGCGCCGGCCGTGCCGACCTGGCTGTATGCGACGCTGCTGGCCGGCGTGTATAAGACGCCTGCAGTGTATGCCGAGGTGAAGGCGGTCTTCACCAACACCGTCCCGGTGGACGCCTATCGCGGCGCGGGCCGTCCGGAGGCAACGTATCTGCTGGAGCGTTTGGTCGATGTGATCGCGCGGGAGACGGGGATCGACCGGGTCGAGTTGCGCCGCAAGAATTTCATCGGGCGCGACCAGTTCCCGTATCAGACACCGGTGGCGCTGGTATATGACAGCGGCGACTACCAGACCACACTCAAGGTGGCGCTGGCCGCGGCCGATTGGGACGGGTTCGAGGCACGCCGGGCGGCGGCGGCCCGCAAGGGTAAACTGCGCGGGATCGGGATTTCCACCTATGTCGAGGCGTGTGGTATTGCGCCATCGAAGCTGGTCGGCCAATTGGGCGCGCGCGCCGGACTGTATGAGGTGGCGAACGTTCGTGTCCATCCGACCGGCAGCGTCAGCGTGTTCACCGGCACGCATAGCCATGGCCAAGGGCATGAGACGACGTTCGCGCAGCTGGTCGCCGATCAGCTCGGCGTGCCGTTCGATCAGATCGAGATCGTGCATGGTGACACCGCCAAAATCCCATTCGGCATGGGCACCTATGGCAGCCGCAGCCTGGCTGTTGGTGGCTCGGCGATGGTGAAGGCCATGGATAAGGTCATCGCCAAGGGCAAGAAGATCGCGGCATTCCTGATGGAAGCGTCGGTCGAGGATATCGAGTTCAAGGACGGCTTCTTCTCGGTGGCCGGCACGGATAAGAAGAAGGCGCTGGCGGAGATATCGTTGGCTGCGTATGTGCCGCATAACTACCCGATCGAGGAGCTGGAGCCCGGCCTCGATGAGACCGCGTTCTATGATCCGAAGAACTTCACCTTCCCCGGCGGCTGCCACGTCTGTGAGGTGGAGATCGATCCGGAGACCGGCGTGGTCGCGGTCGTGAACATGACGGCGGTGGATGACGTGGGCCGGGTGATCAACCCGATGATCGTCGAGGGCCAGGTGCATGGCGGCTTGGCGCAGGGCATCGGTCAGGCCTTGCTCGAGGGTGCGGTGTATGACCGGGAGGGTCAGCTCGTGACCGGCTCGTTCATGGACTACCAGATGCCGCGGGCGATCGACTTCCCGGGCATGCATACCTCGACCGAGAACACGCTTTGCACGCATAACCCGTTGGGATCGAAGGGTGTGGGGGAGACCGGGGCCATCGGCTCGCCGCCTTCGGTGATCAACGCGGTGGTCGATGCGCTGCGGGATTACAATGTGCGCCATCTGGACATGCCTGCGTCGCCGCAGAAGATTTGGTCCATCATCCAAGCCAACCAGCCGCGCATGGCAGCGGAATAGGGGATACGCCATGTATGATTTCACGTACACGAAGCCCGCCAGTATCCCCGACGCCGTCAAGGCGTTGGGCGAGACGGACAGCAAGGCCTTGGCCGGCGGCCAGACTTTCATCCCCGTGCTAAAGCAGCGTCTCAACAAGCCGAGCTCGATCGTTGATTTGTCGGCATTAAATCTGGCGGCGATCACGGCAACGCCCACCAGCATCACCATCGGCGCGATGGCGACGCACCACGCGATCGAGAGCAACGCCGACATCAAGGCGCGCATCCCGGGCCTGGCGAAGATGGCGTCCTGGATTGGTGACACCCAGGTCCGCCACCGCGGCACCATGGGCGGGTCGGTCGCCAACAATGACCCGTCGGCTTGCTATCCCTCAGCCGTGCTGGCCTTGGGCGCCACGATCCACACCAACAAGCGGGCGATTAAGGCGGACGATTATTTCAAGGGCATGTTCACCACTGCGCTCGAGACGGACGAGCTGATCACCAAGGTGGAGTTCCCGATCCCGGAGAAATCCAACTACGAAAAATTTCGCAACCCGGCGTCGCGCTACGCGATGGTCGGCGTGTTCGTGGCCAAGGGGCCATCCGGCACCCGCGTCGCGATCACCGGGGCTGGGCAGGACGGCGTGTTCCGGCACAATGCGATGGAGCAGGCGCTCGCCTCGAATTGGTCAGCCGATGCGATTAAAGGAATCGTGACCCCGGCCACTGGACTGAATGGCGACATTCACGCCAGTCCGGAGTATCGTGCGCATCTGATCGGCGTGATGGCGCGCCGGGCCGTTGCGGCGGCGTAAGTAGGATTCCTGTTCGTTGGTCGTTGATCTTCATTTGTTGTGTAAGCAAGGCATCAAAAACAAGCGGGTCGGTCCAGAGCCGACCCGCTATGAAACCGGCACGTGGCCGGTGACGGACGAGGTCGCTGAGGAGGCAGTTGGCGGACGCGTCTATCTGCATGCGGCCCGGGCGGAGGACGCATATTACGGCGGCACGATCCAATCCTGGCGCGCGTCGGCCGAAGACCCAAAGCGGAAGCTGTTCACCTACCTGGTGGATGGCCCATTCCGTATTCGCTGCCCGGAGAAATGGGGCCAGGAGAAGGCCATCGTACGTCGCGAGGACTAATCGGTCGGCACACGCGCATCATCCCGATTAGCTAGGGCTTCTGCCCGGCCAGCCACATGCGGCAGGCCGGGCGGCATCGTTTAACAGTTTTCAAGTCAATTCGATCTGGCTGCCGGGCACCGCCGGCCTATTCTTGAAGCCGCCGTAAGCGGCAATTTGATCGGCGCGGCCTCCTATCCGATCGCTGCAGATAGAGCCATATTCGTGGTGAATGTTAATGGGACGGGAGGCGATATGATGCAGCCGACCGGCGTTCGTCGCGACGCCGCCATGGGAACGGGGGCCGTGGTGACGTATTTGCTGCTCGGGACTATTTTTGCCGTGCTGACGGGCTTGCTTCCGCTCACGGCCGCGGCGCAGCCCGCGTATAAGCCAGTGCAGGCAGCCCAGGCTTGGGCGCGGGCGACGCCGCCGCAGCAGCGTGTGACCACCGGGTATATCGTGCTCACCAGCCCCGCGGATGACCAGCTTTTAGGCGCCAGCTCCGCGGCGGCGGGCCGGGTCGAAGTGCACGAGATGACGATGGAGGGCTCCATCATGCACATGCGGGCGGTGCCCGGCGGGGTGCGCCTGCCGCCGGGTAAGGCGGTCGGGCTGACACCAGGCGGCTACCACTTGATGCTGTCGGAGTTGCGGCGGCCGTTGGTGGTGGGGCAAACCATCCCGGTTGAGCTCCACTTCCAGCATGCCCCGCCGTTGGAGGTCCAATTCCAAGTCTTAAAGTTGGGTTCGACTGGACCTGAGCCGGCGCGCGCGCCTGCATACCCGGCGCCGATGGCGGGTATGAAGGACATGCCTCGATGACGGCCGAATTGCGCCGCCGTAAAAAACCGTCTTGCCTCGTCAAAGGGTCAAATCACCCACGGCATTAAGGTTTGACCGGCGACCAACCGCCGTCATTTCGAGCCGCTCGGCGAAGCAATCCAGGGTAAGCAAGCGCTCTCGTCGCCCCTGGATTGCTTCGCCAAGCGGATCGCAATGACGGTTAAGGATAGTAGGTCACTGAGTACGGCCATTGGTGTAATTTCGGCTAAGCTACTCGCTTTAGGCTATGCTCGGACCAAATGCTGGATAACGCGCTGACAAGATGCGCGATGTCAGCGCTGGTATGCAGCGGACCCGGCGTGATGCGCAGCCGCTCGGTGCCGCGGGGGACGGTAGGGTAGTTGATGGGCTGCAGATAGACGCCGAATTGCTGCATCAGCCGGTCGCTGATCTGCTTGCACAGCTTGGCGTCGCCTACCATCACCGGGACGATGTGCGACGGGTTGGGCATATGCGGCACGCCCACCGCGTCCAGCGCCGCGCGCAGCTCCGCCACCCTGGCCTGCTGGCCCTCGCGCTCGGCCGAGCTGGTTTTCAAGTGCCGGATGCTGGCCAGGGCGCCGGCGCACACGGCAGGCGGCAGGGCAGTGGTGAAGATGAAGCCGCTGGCGAAGCTGCGCACGAAATCCACCATGGCGGCGGAGCCGGCAATATAGCCGCCGATCACGCCGAAGCCCTTGGCCAGCGTGCCCTCCGTAACGGTGATGCGGTGGGACAGGCCCTCCTTCTCCGCAATCCCGCCGCCGCGGGGCCCGTACAGGCCCACCGCGTGCACTTCATCGAGGTAGGTCATGGCGCCGTGCTTGTCCGCCACGTCGCAGATTTCGCGCACAGGTGCCACGTCACCGTCCATGGAGTAGATGCTCTCGAACACGATCATCTTGGGACGCGCCGGGTCGAGGTCGGAGAGTTTCCGGTCGAGGTCCTCGGGGTCGTTATGCGCGAACACCATCTTATCCGCGCGGCTGTGGCGGATGCCCTCGATCATGGAGGCATGGTTCAACTCATCCGACAGCACCATGCAGTTGGGCAGGCGCGCGCCCAGCGTGCTCAGCGCGGCCCAGTTGGACATGTAGCCGGAGTTAAACAGCAGGGCGCTGTCCGCGTGATGCAGGTCCGCCAGCTCTTGCTCCAGCAGCACGTGATAATGATTGGTGCCGGCGATGTTGCGCGTGCCGCCGGCGCCGGCGCCGCAGGAATCGAGCGCTTCATGCATGGCTGCGAGCACGGACGGGTGCTGGCCCATGCCGAGATAGTCATTGCTGCACCAGACGGTGCAATCCCCCTTCACGCCGTCGGCCATGTGCACCGCACTCGGGAAGCTGCCGGCTTGGCGCTGCAAATCCGCGAACACGCGGTAATTGCCGGCCTTACGGAGGGTGTCGAGTTCCTTTTGGAAGAACCATTCGTAGTTCATTGCGTGTCTCCCATTATGTGGTGGCGATGTTGCGCGGCGCCCGTGCCCGCGCAGGCCTGCGCCAGGCGAGCGCCCAGCTCCAGAGTTGGGCAAACGGGATCGGCAGGATCAGCATCCAATGCTCGATTACCGCCAGGGTGAGCATGGTAATGAGGAAGCAGAGCCCGGCCACCCCCGCCTCCGACAGGCCGGGCGCCTGCAGCCGTCCCACCAGGACCATGACCCAGACGGTGCCGATCGTGACCGAGAACGGGAATAGCGTGTTCATCGGCCGGCAGCGGATGTAGCTGGCAAGATAGTTGAGCCGGGCGGGGATGAACTCCTCGCTCAAATTCCGCACGCCCAGGAAGAAATTGAGCTTGGCCGATTGCCGCATGCCCCAGAGCAGCATGAAGGTCCAGAGGCCTACCTGGTTCGGGGCGCCCCAGGTGCTGGCGATGATCACCGCCGCGGTCGCGATGATAGCCAGTTCATGGTGCAGGCAGGCCATCACGCCATGGCCGAAGCGGCGCCACTCGCTGATGCCAGCCGGACTGCCAATGCGGCGCGGGCCGGTGACGTATCCCATGAAGAAGCTCATTTCCTGCCAGCCCCAGGCCAGCACGGCGTAGGTGAAGGCCGCATAGGCCCCGGAAACCGAGGTGTCGCTGGCCCCCTGCCACAACCGCCAGAGACAGACGGCCAGGATGACGGTGCCGAATCCCATCGACCAGCGGAACGTGCGCGGGCGTAGATCCAGCCAGATGATCACGCCGGTGCTGAACCACCAGACAAAGAGCGCGTAAAGGATCGGCCAGCCATAGACCATGCGCTACCAGGCAGCCTGCAGGCGGACATGCTCCGGGATGGTGTTGGATTTGGTGGGGATCAAATAGAGGCGCACGAAATTGGCGGCGGCGGCGGCGGTGAGGCCGATGTTCTTCACGCGGCCCACGATACCACCCTGCTTCCGGTTGGCGCGCTTGGCCGCGGTGATCCGGTTCATGCGGTGCAGCGTCGCGGCAAACGCCGGGTGGTCGATGTCGAGCGAGATCGGGAAGACCTGCTTGCAAATCTCGGTCGTCGTGCGGAACACCGTCATGTCGTATTCCACCGGATCAACGCCCAACGCCGCATGGAACACCGGGCGGGCCTGGTCACGCACGAACATGGTTGCGAACACGGCATTGAGGAAGAACCGGATCCACAGCACGTTCACACCGCGCAACAGCTTCGGGTCCGAGCGCATCAGCAGCGCGAACGCCTCGCCATGCCGGAACTCGTCGGCGCACCATTCCTTGAACCAAGCGAAGATCGGGTGGAACATCCGGTCCGGGTTGCGCTCCAGATGCCGGTAGATGGTGATGTAGCGGGCGTAGCCGATCTTCTCGCTGAGGTATGTCGCATAGAAGACGAATTTTGGCTGGAAATATTTGTATTTTTTCGTCTTGGTCAGGAAGCTCAGATCCACGCCGACGCCAAAGTCTTTAAGCGTGTCATTGATGAACCCGGCGTGCCGGGCTTCGTCCCGGGTCATGAGATTGAACAGCTCGTGAATATCGCCGGCCTTGATGCGCTTCTTGATCTCGGCATACAGCACACAGCCCGAGAACTCGGCGGTGACGGAGCTGACCAGGAACTCGATGAACTCCCGGCGCAACTCGGGCTCGAGGCCGGAGAAATCCTGGTCGAACACGTCCGTGCGGATGAAATGGCCCTTGTTGGTGTCCGCCTGCAGCTCCTGGATCAGCCCGTCCCACTCGGCGCGCACGCCGGAGACATCGAGCTTGCCCATCGCCACGAAATCCGTGGTGTAGAAATTGGGCGTGAGGATCGTGTCTTCCTGCGCCATGGCGGTGCTGGCGGCGGAAATACGGTCCTTGGGCGAGATCGCGTTCATGTGTGTTCCTTGGGCAGGAAGCCGACTTCGTAGAGCTCGGTCAGCTCGAACAGGCCGGCGAAGTGGGTCCAGGCGCGCTCGATCAAGCCGGCGCGGGTGACGGTTGCGGTGCGGACGCCGATCATGCGCTCCCCGAACGCCACATAGACGGGCGCATCATGGATCAGCACGGAATCGCCGGGTCGGATGTCGATCCCATCCGGCACGGCGTGGGCGTGAAAGCTCGTGGGGGTCTGCTCGATATCGAGGTCGCATTTAATTTCGACGGTCCGGGCCATCAGTTGGCTCCCGCGCCCATTCTTGAAGCAGCATCCGCCCGTTCGGGCAATGTCAGCAGGCGAGCGAAGACCGCCACGTTGGCTGAGCCGAACGCCTCCAACTCGATCCGCCGGTCGGTCGCCATGTCGGTGAGCGTGAGCCGGCCATCGGACCAAGATGTGAGGCGGAACGGAGTCTCGGAGCCGATGCTCTCGGCCCGACGGCCGCGGGCGAGGCCCCGCATGGTGGCGCGGATGAACCCGTTCTCACCCGTCAGCACATCGACGGTCTTGTTGTCCTCGGCATTGCGCACCAGGACCGACCCATTCGCGCCATCCAGGAACTGCAGGTCCCGGCTAGCGATTACGGTGCCGGTCTGTGGCGCGTCCACATGGGTGAGCCGGCCGGCGATGGCCGCGACCAAAGCAAACCCGATCATACCCGAGATCGCATAGGCTGGTAGCTTGTGGAACCGGGTGTCAGGCACGGCACTCTCCCTCTTAGGCGGTCACGGCACCAACCGTGGCCGGCGCATCCTGCGACCCGGTGAAGGCCGGTGCAGGCATATTGGCCGAGGCCGCGAGCGCCCGGGCCAGAATTTGACCGACCGACGCCACGTCCGGAACGCTCCGGAGGGACGGCTCGGACTTGGCCATCCGCCAGGGCCGGGCGTGCGGCCACAGCATGAAGTAAGCTAGCCTGTCTTTGCCGATCAGCAATAGGGAAATGTCACCAAAACCGTCAGGCTTGGTTGACAGTGCGGCAGTGTCGATCCGGGCATACGGTATGTTGATGGTCATGGGCACCACGGTGCCCTGCCGCATCACCACGCGCTTGCTGGTGATGCTGTACGTGGTGCTGCGGGCGATCAGCCAGGCATACCCCATCAGGAACAGCACTGGCGTGGCGGCAATCGCAGCGTATCGGGCCACCGAGAGCGCGGTTTGTGCCGTGAAGCCATGGTCCATCCCAGTGCTGACCGCGCACCAGACCACGATTGCTGCCAGATAGACGGTCAAGCCCCGCACATGGAACACGTTGCGGGCAAAGGCGCGCCAGTCCGGGCGGCCCTGCCACAGCAGCCGCTCGCCGGGCGGCAAATGCTCGGGCAGGCCCGTGGGGGGCGGCAGATAGCCGCTCACAGCAGCGGCCTCGTGCGTTCGGGCGTGCTGTAGAGCAAGCCACCGCCGAAATAGCCCATTATCTTCTCTTCCTCGAGCATCGTGACGATCTCTGGGTTCTTGGTCCGCGGCACGTCGGCGAATTGGGCGCCGGTGATGGTGTTGGTGCGGACTTGGCGCAGCTTGTTCTTGATGGTGAGGAAGTTCATCGGCATCAGCACTCGCCCGGCATTGCCGTCCAGTTCTACCTCGACATAGCGGATCACGACCTCCGAGCGGTCCACCCAGGTATCCACCACGGTCCCAGCGCGGACACGGTCATGACCGATCACCTCCATACCGACGACGGCCGGGTCCTCGAGTGCCAGGAAGAAGTCCGGCACGGAGCGGAGCGGCACGATCTTGGGGCCGTGATCGTCAAAGCAATGGTCCGGCACGTCCGCCCGGTGCTGGGCGTAGGCGCCGGGTCCCATGCCGGCCAGCATCGGGTTGCCGGTCGGCGTGAGCGGCGCGCCGGAGAAGCCGCTGATGGGCGTCCCGTTCACGACATCCGCGGGCTCCGCACGGGGGGCGTAGGCCAGGTTATTCTCGGCCAGGATGAAGGTCTTGGGCGACGGCACGAACGGGAAGCCCTCGACCTTGGCCTCACCCGTCTGCTCGTCGATCAACGGATAGCCTTCGCGTTTGTTTTCCCGGTGTAGGTAAAAGATCAGCCCAGCGAAGAACAGCCAGAACACATAGAGCGTCACCTGGGCGACATCGAAGTAGGAGGTGAGTGCACCGGTTTGCATGATGAACCTCAGCAGGTAGGAAGCGGGGAGGAATGCGCACGCCCGGGTGCCGCGAACCGGACGAGCGGGCCGATCGCAACCAGGGTCGCGAACAGCAAGGCGATTTCGATGGTGTAAACCGTGACGTAGCCGGTCGTGCCGTTTCCGACCCAATGGCTGACCCCGTCGCTGATCAGCCCGCCGGCCGCCACCGCGGTGCCGGCCGCGGTGGCCTGCACCGCGCCCCAGATGCCGAGCGTGAGCCCGACATGCCCGCGCTGCGCCGTCGCCATCGCCGCCGTCAGCGTGCAATGCGCGAACAGCCCGGCGCCGAGCCCGATCAGGAATACCCCCATGGCGAAGAAGGCAACGGAGTGGAACGGGGCGGCGAAGATCACGCAGGTGAACGCGACCAACCCCACCAGCGCGCCGGAACCCGCCAGGCGATAAGGGTCCATGCCCCTGCCCAGCAGGACTGCCGCGGACCCGAAGCCGAACAGCCCGCCCAGCGCCAGCATGGCCGTCATGGCCGTGGTGGCCCCGACCGAAAGGCCCAGCACGTGCCCGCCATACGGCTCCAGCAAGATATCCTGCATGCTGAACGCGATGGTGCCGAGGCCAAGCGCGATCAGCCGCCGCGTGGCCTGGCTGCCCTGGTTGAACTGCCGCCAGGTGTCGCGAAAGCCGGGCGTCTGCCGGGCGGCGGTGGCCTGGGGGTTACGCGCCTCCTGCTTCCACAATGCGGCGGCGTTCAGCATGACGGTCAGCACCGCGGCACCCTGGATCGCCTGGACCAGCTTGATCTCGGTAAACGCCTGCAGCGCGATGCCAAACCAGACGCCACTCACGACCATGCCCAGCAGCATCATCATGCACAGCAGCGCCACGACCTTGGGGTGCTGCTCTTGCGGTGAGATGTCGGTGGCCAAGGCGAGTCCCACGGTCTGCACGGTATGCAGCCCGGCGCCCACCAGCAGGAACGCGAGCGCTGCCGCCACATGGCCCACCCAAAGCGGCCCGGTGGTGTCGCCGGACAAGATCAGCAGCGCGAACGGCATGATGGAGAAGCCGCCGAACTGCAGCAGCGTCCCGAACCACAGATACGGCACCCGGCGCCAGCCCAACACGGAGCGGTGCGTGTCCGATTTGAAGCCGATCACGGCGCGGAGCGGGGCGAACACCAACGGCAAGGACACCATGGTCGCGACCAGCCAGGCCGGCACGCCCAGCTCCACGATCATCACCCGGTTCAGCGTTCCGATCAGCAGCGTGATGGCCATGCCGACCGAGACCTGAAACAGGCTGAGCCGCAACAGCCGGCTCCAGGGCAGGGTGTCAGTGGCGAGGTCGGCGAACGGTAGGAAGCCGCTGCCGAGCCGGGTCCACCGCATAGCGACGCGGGAATTGAGGGTGCGGAGGCTCATTTCGTGAGTTCCAGAGCTTGGGACGTGTAGAACCCGCTGGCGATCCGCTGTGTCCGGCCGATCGTCCAGGTCGGAAGTTCGGTTTTCAGGCGGCGCTGGATGTCTTTCGGGCCGATCGGCTCGATCGCGGGCGCACGGTCGGCGCGGGGCAACAGACGGCCCATGGTCCACATGACGGTCAACAGGGCCGTGCGGGGCGCGAAGGTGAACAGGACGGATCGTGTGGCCATCCCCGCCAGGCCGGCGACGGTCCGCGCCATGTCGGGCGCGTCGTAATGGATCAGGCTGTCCATGCCGACCACGTAGTCGAAGATGCCCATCGAGGGGTCCAGCATGTCACCGCTGCGGTAGTCGATCTGGAGGCCGGGCGGTGTGCGCTCCCGCGCGACATCCACGAGGGAGGCCGCAAGGTCGATCGCGGTCACGTCCGCCCCACGTTTGGCGGCTTCGACCGCGAGCGCCCCGGTGCCGCAGCCGGCGTCCAGCAGGCGGCGGCCGGTGAGGTCTTCGGGCAGCCAGGACAGCAGCGTCGCCCGCATCCGGTCCCGCCCGGCGCGCACGGTGGCGCGGATGCCGGAGACGGGCGCATCACTGGTGAGGCGGGCCCAGGTCTGGGAGGCGGTGCGGTCGAAATACTCTTCGAGCTGGCCGCGGCGGGTGAGGTAGGTGCTCATCGTGACGGGCGGGGCCTAATCATAGCCGAGCAGATCGAAAATCTCGCGGTCCTTGAGCGGAGAGCCCATCAGCGGCTCGGACCCGGCCCATAGGCCCGCGGCGAGGCGCAAATATTCCAGCTTCACCGCCTCCAGCTCCGGCGTGCTGTCCATTTCGAACAGCGTGCATTTCTTCAGGCGGGACCGGCGGATCACGTCGAGGTCTGGAAACCGCGCCAGGGTCGAAAGGCCGGTGCGGTCATTGTAGCGGTCGATCTGATCCGTCTCGGCCGAGCGGTTGGCGATCACGCCGCCCAGGCGCACGTTGTAGTTCTTGGCCTTCGCCTGGATGGCCGCTACGATCCGATTCATGGCAAAGATGCTGTCGAAATCGTTGGCCGTCACGATCAGCGCCCGGTCCGCATGCTGCAACGGCGAGGCGAACCCACCGCACACCACGTCGCCCAGCACGTCGAAGATCACCACGTCGGTCTCTTCCAGCAGGTGATGCTCCTTCAACAGCTTCACCGTCTGCCCGACCACATAGCCGCCGCAGCCGGTGCCCGCCGGCGGCCCGCCGGCTTCGACGCACATCACGCCGTTATAGCCGGGGAACACGAAATCCTCGACGCGAAGTTCTTCCGAATGAAAGTTCACGCTCTCCAATACGTCGATCACCGTGGGCAGCAGCGCCTTGGTCAGCGTGAACGTGCTGTCATGCTTCGGGTCGCAGCCGATCTGCAGCACGCGCTTGCCGAGCTTACTGAACGCAGCGGAGAGGTTACTCGACGTCGTGCTCTTGCCGATCCCGCCCTTGCCATAGACGGCGAACACCTTGGCGGTGCCGATCTTGAGGTTGGGGTCGAGCTCGACTTGCACGGAGCCTTCGCCATCGCCCCGCGAGACTTTGTTCTTCACGGGATAGGGCAGTGTTGCAACGGTCATGCGGCCAACTCCACTTCGACGCCTTCGAGCCGGTCTTCCATCTCCTCACCCGCCCGGCGCAGCGCGTCGAGCGTGGCTTGGTCCGGGGACCAGTAATTGCGTTCGGTCGATTCAATCAGGCGGTTCACGATCTTGGCGGACGCCTTGGGGTTCAGCGTCGCCAGGCGTTCCCGCATCTCGTCATCCAGCACGTAGGTCTCGGCCAGCTGCTGATAGACCCAGGGGCTGACCTCCCCCGTGGTCGCGGACCAGCCGAGCGTGTTGGTCACATGCGCCTCGATCTCGCGCACGCCTTCGTAGCCGTGCTTAAGCAGGCCCTCATACCATTTGGGGTTCAGCGCCCGAGTGCGGGTCTCGAGGCTGACCTGTTCCTTGAGCGTCCGCACCTGGCCGTCGCCGCGGGTCTGGTCGCCGATATACACCGCCGCCGCCTTGCCGCCGCGGGCCTTCTTCACCGCCCGGCTGATGCCGCCCAGCGTGTCGAAATAATGGTCCACGGTGGTGACACCGAGCTCGATGCTGTCCAGGTTCTGATACGTCACCTCGACACTCGCCAACACGCTGGCCAGCAGCGTCGTCTGCTTCTCCGGACGCCCGGACACGCCGTAGGCGAAGCCCTTCCGGGCCACATACGCGTCGCCCAGTTCATCCTCGTCCTGCCAGGCGCCGCTGCCGATCAGCGAGTTCACGTTGGCGCCATAGGTCCCGTCCGCGTTGCCGAACACGCGGAGTGCGGCCTGCTCCATGTCGCCGCCATGCTCGGCCATGAACGCCAAGGCGTGCTTCCGGACAAAATTCTGCTCCACCGGCTCATCCGCCGACGCCGCCAGCAACGCCGCCTCGGCCAGCAGCTTGGTCTGCAACGGCAGCAGATCGCGGAAAATGCCGGACAGCGTGATCACCACATCCACCCGCGGCCGGCCCAGGGTTTCCACCGGGATCAGCTTGGCGCCCGTCAGCCGTCCGTAGCTGTCGAAGCGGGGTGCTGCGCCCATCAGCCAGAGCGCCTGGCCGATCGGCCCGCCCTCCGACTTCAGATTATCCGTGCCCCACAGCACGATCGCCACCGTCTCCGGCAGGCCCTGGCCGTCGGCGGCGTGCCGGGCGAGCAGGCGGTCGGCTTGGCGGGCTCCGTCATCGACGGCGAAGGCGCTGGGCAGGCGGAACGGGTCGAAGCCGTGCAGATTGCGCCCGGTCGGCAACACGGCGGTGGTGCGGAGAAAATCGCCGCCGGGCGCCGGGCGGGTGTAGCCGGCGTCCAGCGCGTGCATGATGGCCGGCAGCTCCGGATCGGCGGCCAGCAACGCCTCCAGCCGGGCGCGCTCCACCGGCTCCGAGATGCCAGCGGCGTCCAGCATGTCCGCCCGCTCCGGCGCCGAGGGCGGCACGCCGATCACGTGCAGGCCGTTCGGAATGAGGGTGTATTCCAACTCCAGCAGGGCGGCGGTCAGGCGGTGGATCTCGGGCTCTGCGTCGTCCCATAGCGGCTCGGCGGCAGCCAGATCCACTGTGGCGGCCTGGGCCTGCACCAGGGCCGAGAGCTGGTTGCGCTGCTCTGCATCCACATCCGGATCCATGCCCCGCCAGCGGTCGAGCGAGGATTTCAGCTCCAGCAGGCCCCGATACAGCCCGGCATTGGCCACCGGCGGTGTCAGATAGCTGATCAGCACCGCATTGGCCCGGCGCTTGGCGATCATGCCCTCGCTCGGGTTGTTGCTGGCATAGAGGTTGAAGTTCGGCAGATGGCCGATCAGCCGGTCCGGCCAGCACGCGGCGGACATGCCCGCCTGCTTGCCCGGCATGAACTCCAAGGCGCCATGCGTGCCAAAATGCAGCACCGCGTGGGCGCCGAAATCGTCCTTCAGGTAGCGGTAGAATGCGCTGAACGCATGGGTCGGCGCGAAGCTACCCTCGAACAGCAGGCGCATCGGGTCACCCTCATAGCCGAAGGCGGGTTGCAGCCCCACGAACACGTTGCCGAAATGCTTGCCCATGATGAACACGCCGGTGCCGTCCGACAGCGCGCGGCCCGGCGCCGGGCCCCAGCTGGCTTCGATTTGCGCCAGGTGCTGCTCGCCCCGGACCATGCTGTCGGTGCCGAGGATGTGCGCGACGTTGGCGTCCGTGCCGTATCGGTCCGAGTTGCCGCCCAGCACCATGTCCCGCAGCTCGTCCACCGTGCCGGGGATGTCACCGGTGTCGTAGCCGCCTTCCTGCATGGACAGCAGGACGTTGTGCAGGGAGTGGAACACCGCGAGATAAGCCGCCGTCCCGGCCGCGCCGCTGTTGGGTGGGAAGTTGAACAGCACGAGCGCCACTTTCTTCACCGCCCGCTTGGCCCGGCGCAGACGCACCAGGTTCGCGACCCGGCTTGCCAGCATCTCCGACCGCTCGGGGTGGGACACCATGTCCCGGGCGCAGGCGGTATCGAAGCAGCCGGGGCAGGGGTTGTCCGTGCCGGCCCGGCCGCAGCGTCCGCCGAACGTCATGGGCGCCATGCCGCCATCCAATTCCGGGAGCGCGACCATCATCGTGGCCTCGATCGGCAACAGGCCGCGCGGGTCCTTTTCCCACGAGTCGAGCGTCTGGAACTCGACCGGGTGGGCGGTGATGTAGGGCACGTCGAGCTGCGCCAGAATCTCCTCGGCCGCCGCGCTGTCGTTATAGGCGGGGCCGCCCACGAGCGAGAAGCCGGTGAGGCTCACGACCGCGTCCACGGTGCTGACGCCATCCTTCATGAAGAACCGCTCGATCGCCGGGCGGGCATCGAGGCCGCTGGCGAAGACCGGAACCACATTCAGGCCCCGCGCCTCGAGCGCCGCCAGCACGCCGTCATAATGCCGGGCGTTGCCGGAGATGAGGTAGGAGCGCAGCAGGACCAAGCCCACCGTGCCGGACAGCCCGGCGCGCGGCAGGTCCGCCAGACGCTCGGTGATGCGTCCGGTGAGGCGCGGGTGATAGAGGCCCACATCGGGGTATTCCACCGGCGCGGCAGCGGCCTGCAGGCCCTGGCGGTCCCCGGCGGCGTAGCGCCCGACCAGCATGCGGACCATGTTGGCCAGGTTCTCGTCCGAGCCGCCGAGCCAGTATTGCAGCGCCAGGAAATAGGTGCGGACGTCCTGCGCGGTACCGGGGATGAACTTCATCATCTTCGGCAGGCGCTTAAGCATCTTCATTTGGCCGGCGCCGGACGAGGCGGAGGCGCCCTTCTTGTCCGGCTTGCCGCGCAGGCGCTTCAGCATCGCCATGGCACCGGTGGCTTCCTTGCTCATGTCGAACCGGCCGAGCTTGGTGAGCTTGGTGACTTCGCCGGCGGACATACAGCAGACCATGGCGTCACACCCGTCCCGCCTCGCGGCCAGCGCTGGCTGCACGGCGCGGATGTGATCTTCGAGGAACAGCATGGTGGCGACCACGATGTCACCCTGGGCGATGTCTTCGTGGCACTCGGCAAGGGCGGCGGGGTCAGAGCCCCATTCGTCGGCGGCGTGGATCTTGATGCTGAGGCCGGGCATCTCGTGGCGGAGCTGTTGCTCGGCGCGAGTGACGGCGCTGGACAGGTGGCTGTCCATGGTGACGATGACGACCCTGGTGTTAACGCCCATAATGCGCCTTTGCGTCGTAGAGGGTGTCCACGGTGATGGTCATCAGCTGGCGCTCGGTGGCATAGCGCTCAGTGTTGCGGCGGGCCTTGCCGCGGACGAAGAACGGGATCTTGCCGAGTTCCTTTTCGGCGTCGGGGGCCCAAATGGCCGCGCTGGGTGTCGTTGTTGGCGCGGGCGGTGTCTTTTCCTTGACCAGGATGTCGCCAGCCTCCGCGGGGCGTTCCTGAGGCAGCGCGGCGCCGCCAAGATGGCTCGGCGCCGCATCCGCAGCGAATTCGAAGTCGCCGCGGAACATGCCGATCAGGTGTTCCTCCAGGCCCATCATCAACGGATGGACCCAGGTGTCGAACAGGACGTTGGCGCCCTCCCAGCCCATTTGCGGGGAGTAGCGGGCCGGGAAGTCCTGCACGTGCACGGGGGCGGAGATGACGGCGCAGGGGATGCCCAGGCGCTTGGCGATGTGGCGCTCCATTTGCGTGCCCAGCACCAATTCGGGGGACAGGGCGGCGACGTGGGCTTCGATCTCCAGATAATCGTCGGAGATCAGCGCTTCCACGCCGTACAGCTTGGCGGCCTCACGCACCTCGCGGGCGAATTCGCGGCTGTAGGTGCCGAGGCCCACCACGGTAAAGCCGAATTCGTCCTGCGCGACCCGCGCGGCGGCGATGGCGTGAGAGGCGTCCCCGAACACGAACACGCGCTTGTTGGTAAGGTAATTGCTATCCACCGAGCGGGCATACCAGGGCATGCGGGATGGTGCGCCTGCGAGGCTGGGTGCCGGGTCGATCCCGGCTAGGGTCGCGACCTCGTGGATGAACGCGGTGGTCGCGCCAATGCCGATGGGGATGGTCTTGGTGCTGGGTTGGCCGAAGGTGCGGCTGAGCCAGCTCGCGGCCTGGCCGGCGATTTCCGGGTAAAGGACGACGTTGAAATCGGCGTCGCCAAGCCGGGCGAGATCGGCGGGCGTGGCCCCCAACGGCGCGGTCACGTTCACGTCGATGCCCATGCCGGCCAGCAGGCGGGTGATCTCGGTCACGTCGTCCCGGTGGCGGAAGCCCAGCGCCGCCGGGCCGAGGATGTTGCAGCGCGGGCGCTCGCCCCGCACCGGCTTCGTGCCCGGCGCCGGCGCGTGCGGCCCGGCGCAGGCGCGGACAATTTGATAAAACGTCTCGGCGGCGCCCCAATTCTCTTTCTTTTGATAGGCCGGCAACTCCACGGCAACCGTCGGGATCGGCAAAGCCAGCGCCTTCGTGAGGCCGCCCGGGTCGTCTTGGATCAGTTCGGCGGTGCACGATGCGCCGACCAGCATCAAGTCCGGCTTGAACCGCTCATACGCGTCCCGCGCCGCGGTCTTGAACAGCTCGGCCGTGTCACCGCCCAGATCGCGCGCTTGGAATGTGGTGTAGGTCACTGGCGGGCGCTTCGGCAGGCGCTCGATCATGGTGAACAGCAGGTCGGCATAGGTGTCGCCCTGCGGTGCGTGCAGGACGTAATGCACGCCCTCCATGGCGGTGGCGATCCGCATGGCACCGACGTGGGGCGGGCCTTCATAGGTCCAGAGGGTGAGCTGCATTACACCCTCAGCTTCGTGCGGCGGAGCAGCGGGCGGGCGAACAACTCGGCGAGGTCGGCGGCCTGTTCGTAGCCCTGGATGGGGGTGAACAGCAGCTCGATCGACCATTTGGTGCTGATGCCCTCGGCCTCGAGCGGGTTGGCCAGGCCCAAGCCGCACACCACCAAATCCGGCTTCTCGGCCCGGCAGCGGTCCAATTGGCGCTCGACGTCCTGGCCCTCACTGAGCGGGGTGCCGGCCGGGAGCCAGGCGAGTTCCTGGGCCAAATGCTGGCGGTGCAGGAAGGGGGTGCCGACCTCGGCGAGCGTCATGCCCATCTCGCGGGCGAGGAACCGGGCGAGCGGGATTTCCAACTGGCTATCTGGGAAGAAAAACACGCTTTTGCCGGCAAGCTCCGCGCGATACCGCTCCAGCGCGGCGGTGGCGCGGGCGATGGCCGGCGCAGTGGCTTCGGCAAAGCGGGTCGGGGACACGCCCCATGCGGTGGCGGCGGCTTGAAGCCAGGCGGTGGTGCCCTCGATGCCCAACGGGAACGGGGCCGGGAGCCGTGTGGCCCCGCGCGACTCCAAAGCCCGGGCGGTGTCGGCCAGGAAGGGCTGCGCCAGTATATAGAGTGTGTCGGCGCCCACCGGCGGCAAATCCATCGCGGTGCGCGGCGGCAGGAAGCGGACCTCATCGATGCCGATGGCGTTCAGCAGGCGGCGGAGCTGGTCCTCCACCACCTCGGCCAACGCGCCCACCACCAGCAGCGAGCGTCCGGTGGCGCGCGGCAGGATCGGCACGAGGGCGGCGAGGCAGGCGTCCTCGCCTTGGGTGAACGTGGTCTCGATCCCGCTGCCGCTATAATTCAGCACGCGGACATCAGGCATATGCTGGGCGGACAGCCGCTCGGCGGCGCGGGATAGGTCGAGCTTGATGACCTCGCTGGGGCAGGAGCCGACCAGGAAGAGCAGCTTGATCTCGGGCCGGCGCGCCAGGAGCTGGTCCACCACACGGTCCAGCTCGTCGTTGCAATCGGCGAGGCCAGCCAGGTCCCGCTCATCGATGATGGCGGTGGCGAAGCGGGGTTCGGCGAAGATCATGACCCCCGCGGCGGACTGAATCAAATGGGCGCAGGTGCGGGAGCCCACCACCAGGAAGAACGCGTCCTGGATTTTCCGGTGCAGCCAGATGATGCCGGTGAGACCGCAGAACACCTCCCGCTGGCCGCGCTCACGCAGAACGGGGGCGTCACCACATCCTTGCAGGGCAGCGCTCAAGAGGCGAGCCCGGCCACGCTGCCGGACCATGACTGTGCGCCAAGGCGGGCAGCGCGCAGCTTCAGAATGAACTGCACCGCGTTGATCACGTAGGTGGCGTAGGCGGACAGCGCCAGGATCATCAGCGAATGCGTGTCCAGCGTGCCGGTGAGCAAAGCGGCGATGTAGGCGGTGTGAAGCGCGATCACCACCATGCTGAACATGTCTTCCCAATAGAATGCCGGGGCGAACAGGTAGCGGCCGAACACCTCACGCTCCCAAATCGCGCCGGTGATCATGATGGTGTAGAGCATGCCGGTCTTCACGATGATCGAGGCGGTCGCGACCGACTCGCCCTCACCAGTGATCAAGAAGCGGCACACCAGCGCCAGGCTCAGCAGAAACACGGCGAATTGCAGGGGCGCCAGCACGCCTTGGACCAGGGTCCATGGGCTCTCGTCCCGGCGACGGCGCTGGTCTTGGGTATAGAGCGGCTTCGGCCCTGGCTTCAACGCAATCGTCCGGCGGCCGGTGGTGCCGTTCCAGGGGCTGGCGTCGAACTGGTCGGCCACTCGGCTCAAGAGATCGGTGAACATTGACAGGCCTCCATGCGACGATTGCGCTGATGGACAAACGCTAGGCCCGCTCCGTCCCGAGTGTCAAGCGCGCGTTACGTAAATCAAGCTTGACACTTTTTGTGTGGCTGCCTCAGATAGAGGCGTCGCCACCATGGACCGCACCGTGAACCTCCTCCCCGCCCAACCCCGCCAGAACGAGGCTGACGCGATACGGTCCGTCCGCATCCGCGCGGCCGGGACGCGGCGGCAGGAGATCCTGGTGCAAGCGGTCGAAGTCGCCGTCATCCCCCAGCTTTTGGCCCAGCGCCGCGCGCCGGATCCGGCCACCATAAATAAGGCGCACGTTGACCATCTGGTTCAGCTCGTGCTGCGCCAGGACGGGGCGGCCGCGGTGGCCTATGTGGACGCCACCCACCGCCGCGGCGTCGCGCCAGAGGCGATCTACCTCGATCTGCTGGCTCCCGCGGCCCGCGTGCTGGGGACCCTGTGGGAAGACGATATTTGCGACTTCACCGAGGTTTCGCTCGGCCTGTGGAAGCTGCAGACCGCCATGCGCGACATGCGGGATGCCTTCCTGGTCCCGGCCGCTTCAGCCACGGGCCCCCGCATCCTGCTGATGCCCCTCCCTGGCGAGCACCACACCTTCGGCCTCTCGATGGTCCATGATTTCTTCGTCCGCGCCGGGTGGGATGCCTGGACCGGGCCGGTCCCCTCGAGCGCCGGTCTCATCGCCATGGTGGCCGGGCAGCATGTGGACGTGATCGGCTTCTCGCTTGCGTCCGACGAGTTTTTGCCGGTGGCGGCGGCCGAAATCGCGTCCGTCCGCCGGCATTCGCTGAACCCGGCCGTGGTGGTCATGGTTGGCGGCCCCGGTTTCGTGACCAACCCGGCGCTCGCTGCAACAATCGGCGCGGACGGCACGGCGCTTAATGGGCTACAAGCTGTCGCTGAGGCCCAGCGCCTCGTCACTCTCCACATGACAGTATAAATTTGATGACAGCACGACGCACGCCTATCGATCCGGAGCCGGGTCTATCGAAAGACATCACGAGCACCAACGCCAAAAGTGCTGAAGCCAAAGGGGGCGGCGTGCATGCGTTCACCTCACCGCAAACCACGATCGGCGATTTGGACGCAAACGCCGTCGCCGCGTTGATCGCCGCCGCGTCGGACATCACGCTGGTTACCGACCTCGATGGCACCATCCGGGACGTGGCGATCCAGGGGGCCGAATTGCTGGTGGATCTGGCCGATAGCGCCCACTGGCTCGGCCGCTCGCTGCATGACGCGGTGGCGCTGGACAGCCGGCCAAAGATCTTGCGCCTGCTGTCGGACGCGATCGGCACGGCCGAGCCGAAATGGCGGCATATCAATCACATCACGTCCCATGGACGGTCGGTTCCGGTGCTGTATTGCGCGGTGCAGGTCGGCGATGACGGCCGGGTCGTGCTGTTCGGGCGGGATCTGCGCGTCATGTCCGCCCTGCAGCAACGGCTGATGAACGCGCAGCAATCGCTGGAGCGGGATTTTTCCCGGCTGCGTGATATCGAGATGCGCTACCGTCTGCTGTTCCAGCTCTCGTCCGAGGCGGTGTTGATCTATGACCCGGTGCGCCACCGCGTGACGGAGGCGAACCCGGCGGCTCGCGTGCTGTTCGATGTGGGCGATCTGGCCGGGCGGACGATCCCGGATTTGTTCAGCGATGACAGCCTGACCGAGTTGACCGTCCATCTGGACGCGGTGCGCGGCGGCGTCGTGCCGGATGAATTGAATGTGCGGCTGCGCCAGGGGAACAAGGCGGTTGGTCTCAAGATGTCGGCCTTCCGGCAGGACAATGCGGTGTTCGTGCTGATCAACGTCGTGGCCCAGTCCTCGATGCAGCTGGCGGCGCTGCCGGATGTGAAGGCGAAGCTGCTGCGCGCCGTGGAGAGTGCGCCGGATGGGTTCGTGGTGACGGATCATAACGGCCTGGTGATCACGGCGAATGCGGCGTTCCTGGAGATGGCGCAGCTCGATTCGGAGGACCAGGCGCGGGGCCGGGCGCTGGATAATTGGGTGGGGGAAAGCGGCGTCGATCTGGACGTGCTGACCTCCAATCTTAAGGCGCGCGGCTCGGTGCGGTTCTTCAGCACCACGTTGCGGGGTGAGGATGGTGGCTCGGCGCAGGTGGAGATTTCCGCCGTCTCGGTGCGCAATGGCGGCAGCCCGTCTTTCGGCTATGCCATCCGCAATGTGGGGCCGCGCTTGCAGCAAGTGGCGCCGGTGGTGGACCGGAAGCTGCCGAAATCGGTGGAGCAGCTGACGGAGCTAATCGGGCGCGTGGCGCTGAAGGATCTGGTGCGCGAAGCGACCGAGGTGATCGAGAAGCTGTCGATCCAGGCGGCGCTCGAGATGACCAACGACAACCGGGCGTCGGCCGCTGAGATGCTCGGGCTGTCGCGGCAGAGTTTATACGTGAAGCTCCGGCGCTATGGGCTGGGCGATCTGGGGACGCTCGATGAGTAGCGCGCTCGTCATGCGTCCCGGCCGAACCGGGGTTTTGGCGGCGCTCGAGCTGCTGAAGCCCATTACGTGGTTCGCGCCGATGTGGGCGTTCATGTGCGGCGTCGTGTCGTCGGGCGTGCCGGTGCTGCAGCATTGGGGCCTGCTGCTGGCGGGTGTGGCGCTGGCGGGGCCGCTGGTGTGCGGGATGAGCCAGGCAGCGAACGATTGGTTCGACCGGCATGTGGACGCGGTGAACGAGCCGAACCGGCCGATTCCGTCCGGGCGGCTGCCGGGGCGGACGGGGCTGTATATCGCGATCGCCTGGTCGGCGCTGTCGTTGGGGGTGGCGGCGCAGCTCGGGCGCTGGACGTTCGGCGCGGCGCTGGTGGGCGTGGCGCTGGCCTGGGCCTATAGCGCGCCGCCGCTGCGGTTGAAGCGCAATGGCTGGTGGGGCAACGCGGCGTGCGGCGCGTGTTACGAGGGGCTGCCGTGGTTCACGGGGGCGGCGATCATGACCGGTGCGGCGCCCGCGATGCCGGTGGTGATTATGGCGGCGCTGTATGCGGCCGGTGCCCATGGCATCATGACGCTCAATGATTTCAAGTCGGTCGAGGGCGACCGGCGGCATGGCATCGACAGCCTGCCGGTTCTGCTGGGCCCAGGCCGCGCGGCGGTGCTGGCGTGCTGGGTGATGGCGGTGCCGCAGGTCGTGGTGATCGGTCTATTGCTGCGCTGGGGTGAGCCGTTTCAGGCCTGCTTCGTGGTGGCGGTCTTGGGCGCGCAAATCGTGCTGATGCGGCGGTTCCTGACCGATCCGCGGCGGCTGGCGCCCTGGTATAATGGGACCGGGACGACGTTGTATGTGGTCGGCATGCTGGCCGTCGCGTTCGCGATCCGGGGGATGGCCTGATGGGCTGGCTCGGTATCATGCGGCTGGGCCTCGTGCAGGCATCGCTCGGCGCCATCGTGGTCTTGGTGACCTCCACGCTGAACCGGGTGATGATCGTGGAGCTGGCGTTGCCGGCCATCGTGCCCGGCGCGTTGGTCGCGTTGCATTACGGCGTGCAGGTGATGCGGCCGCGGTTGGGATTCGCGTCGGACGTCGGCGGGCGGCGGACGCCGTGGATCATTGGCGGGATGGCCATGCTGGCGGTGGGCGCGACCGGGGCGGCATCGTCCACGGCGTTGATGGCGGCCTATCCGGTGCTGGGCGTGGCGCTGGCGGCGCTGGCGTTCCTGGTGGTGGGGCTGGGCGTGGGCGCGGCCGGCACGTCGCTGCTGACGCTTTTGGCGGACCGGGTGGACGATACGCGCCGGGCGGCGGCGGCCAGCATCGTGTGGATCATGATGATCGCCGGCATCGTGCTGGCCAGCATCGGCGCCCGGGCGATGCTGAGTCCATTCTCGATCGAGCGGCTCGTGGCGGTCGTGGCCGCGGTGTCTTGCCTGGCGTTCCTGATCTCGGTGCGCGCCGTGTGGGGGATGGAGGGGCTGACGCCCCGGCCGGACCGCGCCGCCGGGCATGCGCCGTTCCTGGTGGCGCTGCGGGATGTGTGGGCAGAGCCTGCGGCGCGGCGGTTCGCGATCTTCGTATTCGTCTCCATGCTGGCCTATTCGGCGCAGGAATTGGTGATCGAGCCGTTTGCCGGTCGGGTGTTTTTGCTGACGCCGGCCGAGAGCGCGGGGCTGACCGGCCTGCATCATGGCGGCGTACTGGTTGGCATGGCGGCGGTGGCGGCGGGGACGGTGTGGCTGGGTGGGTATAAGCGCCGGGCGATGCGGGTGTGCACGATGGGCGGGTGCATCGGCTCGGCGCTGGCGGTACTGGCGCTGGCGGCGTGCGGGCTGGTGGGGAATGCTGCGGCCATGCGGGCGGCGGTGTGCGCGCTGGGCGTGATGAACGGGGTGTTCGCGGTGTCGGCCATCGGCGCCATGATGGGCCTGGCCGGCGGCGGCGGGCGGGCGGGAACCCGCATGGGGCTTTGGGGGGCGGCGCAGGCCATCGCATTCGGCGCGGGTGGGCTGTTCGGCACGTCGTTGAGTGACTTGGCGGGGCTGCTGATCGGCCGTCCGGACCTTGCCTACGCGGCGGTATTCGCGGCCGAGGCCTGCCTGTTCTTGCTGGCGGCGGGCCTGGCGTCCGGCGTGTTTAAGGGGGCGGCCGACGCCCGGGATACTACAATCGAGGGAGCATTCGCATGACCGAGATGTTCGATGCCGTCATCGTCGGCGGTGGCCCGGCGGGTGCGACCGCGGCGGCGGATTTGGCGCGCAACGGGCGCCGGGTGCTGTTGCTGGACCGCGGCGGGCGGATCAAGCCCTGCGGCGGCGCCATTCCGCCCCGGCTGGTGCGGGATTTCGGTATTCCAGAGAGCCTGATCGTGGCGCGGGCGACGGGGGCACGCATCATTTCTCCTACGGACAAAGTGTCGGACATGCCGATCCCGGCCGAGGGTGACGGCTATGTCGGTATGGTGGATCGCGAGCATTTCGATGAGTGGTTGCGCGAGCGCGCGGTGACCGCCGGGGCGGAGCGGCAGACCGGCACGTTCGACCGCGTCGAGCATGACGCGGATGGGGTGGCCGTGGTGGCCTATACCGGGCCCGATGGCGCGCCGGCCCGGGTGCGGACGCGGACCGTGATCGGCGCGGACGGCGCCAAGTCCAAGGTCGCCAAGCAATGCGTGAAGGGCTGGGAGCACATCAAATACGTGTTCGCGTACCATGAGATCGTGAAGACGCCGCCGGGTCACGATGGGTCCCGCTGCGATGTGTATTATCAAGGCAAGCTGTCCCCGGACTTCTATGCCTGGGTATTCCCGCATGGTGACACCATGAGCATCGGCACCGGCTCCGCCAAGAAGGGCTTTGGTTTGCGTCCGGCGATCACGGCGCTGCGGAAATCCGCCGGGTTCGATCAGATGGAAACCATCCGGCGGGAGGGTGCACCGATCCCGATGCGGCCGATGAAGCGCTGGGACAATGGCCGGGACGTCGTGTTGGCCGGGGACGCCGCCGGGGTGGTTGCGCCCGCGTCTGGCGAGGGCATCTTCTACGCCATGCTCGGCGGCAGACTCGCGGCGGAGGCGGTGGAGGCTCTGTGCGTGACGGGCGATGTGCGGTCTTTGAAACTGGCGCGCAAGCGGTTCATGAAGGCGCATGGCCGGGTGTTCTGGATCCTTGGCATTATGCAAACGTTCTGGTATAAGAATGAAAAGCGGCGGGAGTCGTTCGTGAAGATGTGCCGGGACAAGGACGTGCAGCGCCTGACCTGGGAGAGTTACATGAACAAGGAGCTGACCCGGCGCGACCCGATGGCGCATGTGCGGATCTTCATGAAGGACATGGCGCATCTTTTGGGCTTCGCCCGTGCATGAGCGCGGCCTTGAAGCGATCCCGGTGGACGCCGGTGTGGGCCGCCGCCGCGGCCGCCCTGTTCGCGGCCGCACTCGGCGCGTCGGCGACGGATGTCGGCCCGTGGTATCAGGCGTTGCACAAGCCGTCCTGGCAGCCGCCGGATTTGCTGTTCGGGCCGGTGTGGACTGTGATCTACGCGCTCAGCGCCTATGCGGGGGTGCTGGCGTGGCGAGCCCACACTTCAAGACGGGGCGGGCGGCAGGTGATGGTGGCGGTATTCGCGCTCAACGCGCTGCTGAACGTCTTGTGGAGCGAGTTGTTCTTCAAGGCGCACCGCCCGGATTGGGCGCTGATCGAGCTGGCGCCGTTCTGGCTGTCGATCGTCGTGCTGATGGTGGTGGTGGGGCGGCTGTCGTCCCGCGGCGGCTGGCTGCTGGTGCCGTATCTGGCGTGGGTGACGTTTGCGGGCGTGCTGAACTTGACAGTCGTGCGGCTCAATGCGCCGTTCGGAAGCTAAAATGAATAATACGAAGCTCGGGGGAGCGGACATGGAAGTTGTGCTGGACCAAGGGACCGAGAGCTGCACCCGGCCCCCGGTGGATACCGGCGAGACCTGCCCCCGCCACGTGAAAGCACCGGTCCGGCCGCACCATCACGGCCTACCCTTGCGCGTCGGCACCCGCGCGTCCCCCTTGGCGCTGACGCAAACCCGGGCGTTCCTGCGCATGCTGTCCCATTTCTGCCCCGTGCTGCGCGGCATGGACGTGTTCCAGGAGCACGCGATCCGCACGACGGGCGATGCGACGCAAGCCAGCGGTCAGCGTTTGGCCGATATCGGCGGCAAGGGCTTGTTCGCCAAGGAAATCCACGAGGCTCTGCTGGACCGCCGGATCGACTTTGCGGTGCACAGCCTGAAGGATTTGGAGACGGAGCTACCGCCGGGCATCGTGCTGGCGTGCACCTTGAAGCGCGAAGACCCGCGCGACGTACTGATTCTTTCGCCCGAGCTTGCACGCTCCACGGACCCAGACCCCTATGCCTGCCTGCCTTATGGCGCGGTGATCGGTTCCAGCTCCGTCCGCCGCCAGTCGCAATTGCTGGCGGCGCGCCCGGATTTGCGGGTGGAGAACATCCGCGGCAACGTGCATGGCCGTTTGGACAAGGTGCGCCGCGGTGACTACGCCGCATCTTTGCTGGCGATGGCCGGCCTGAACCGCCTGGGCCTCGATGAAGAGGCGGACGTGATCATCGACGAGGAAATCATGGTCCCCAGCGCCTGCCAGGGCATCGTCGGCGTCACCATGCGGGCGGATGATGCGGCGCTGCATCAGTTGCTGGGCGCGATCGAGGACAAGGACGCGCGCATCCAGGCGACGGCGGAGCGCGCGCTGCTGGCCAGCCTAGACGGCTCTTGCCACACCCCGATCGGCGCTTATGCCCGGCTGTTGCCGGAGGGGCGGGTGCGTTTGACCGGGCTGGTAGCGCGGGCGGACGGGACCTTCGTGCTGAAGCGGCATTTGGATTGCGCGCAGGCTGATGGAGCGCGGGCTGGGGCGGAGCTGGGGGATAGTTTGCGCCGGGATACGCCGCGGGACGTGTTCGCTTAACGCACCGGCTACTTATCGGAGGAAGTGTGGATCGCGAGCAAGTGCGGAAGTCGGCTTTGGATGTCGATCAGATCGCTCTGCGTATGAACCTCGCTCGTTTTACGGAGCAAATATTCCGCGGGGCAGGAAAAGAATTGCACGTTGCCGGGCACTTACTCGGCACAGGTCGCCGCGATGGAATATCACCGTTTGGGCATGGGGACGACGCCACAGTTGCACTCTCCATGCTCCTAAGGATCAGCAGCGAGCTTGTGTCGGGAAGCGCAGAGCTAATTGATACAGGACGTTATTATGCTGGGTCAGCCCTAATCCGGCAATTAGTTGAAGTTGAATATTTGGCATGGGCGTTCGAAACAAAAAACGAGGAAGCGAGCCGCTGGCTGCGCAGCACACGCGAGGAACGATTTAAGTTTTTTACGCCGGCGAAATTGCGTGCGGCAGCGGGCGATCATTTCCGTTCAGTGGACTACGGTTACCACTGTGAGTTGGGCGGCCATCCGGTGCCGGGATCATGGGTTTTGTTGGACGATGACGGTGCCTCAGCCCAGTTATTGTTGTCCGACTGCTTAGGTCATACCGGGCGGATTTGGGACCACACACTGGGTTGGGCCAAAACTCATCAAAATGGCTCGCCCGTTCTGATTAGATCGGAAGAGATGAGCAAGCGCTATCTTCACTGGAAAAACTCCGACCAACTCAACGCTCTCCCACCCTCTCCGCTTTTTTCTTCGGCTTGGTAAACCTAGACACGTTTACAAACGCTGATGAACAATCGAACCTCGGTATGGCAATTGACGCCATACCTCATTCTATGGCATATAGCGCCATATCAAAGCCGAAGCGGTCATCCAAAAACGGCTGGTGTTGAGCCCAGAGGAGTTGATAGAAGTGGTGGTTTGGCTGGTACCGGTTCGGGTTCCCGCGTCCCACCATGATTTTAAATACACCGTGGTGTATGTTCGCAACGAAATTCGGGTCGTGGGTTACGATAACGAGCGGGGCAAAGGCGAACACAAGCATCTCGACGGTGCCGAACTCCCCTACCTGTTCACGACGATTGCGCAGCTACTGATCGACTTTGAGACCGACGTGACCGCGATACGAGGAGAGCCGATATGACCGAATTAAAAATCCACGTCGGCGAGGGTTTCGCCGCACTCAAAGCCCGTACCCTGGATGCGGTCGCTCGCGCCAAGGCCGGGCAGGCGGTGCAGGAAAATCATCTGTCCTTCGTCTCGTGGGAGGCGCTGATTGGGGTGATGACGCCCAAGCGCCTGGACCTGCTCCGCGCCGTGCACCAGCAGCCGCAGCCGAGCGTCGCCGCGCTGAGCCGGGCGCTGCAACGGGATTACAAGCGCGTGCATGAGGATGTGCGGGCGCTGGTGGCGGCCGGGTTGATGGAACAGGATTCGGACGGGTTACGCGCCGGGTATGACCGGATCGAGACGGCGATTACGCTCTGATTGTCCCGTCATTGCGAGGCCCGCTTGGGGCGCGGCAATCCAGGGACGGCAGGCGCGCTCGTGGCCCCTGGATCGCTTCGCCAAGCGGCTCGCGATGACGTAGGCAGGCGCCATGGACATCATCGTCGAACTCCGCGCCGGGTCCCATCTCTATGGGACCGCGACCGATCAGTCCGATACGGACATCAAGGCCGTGCACCTGCCGTCCGCCGCCGATATCCTGCTGCAGCGCGCCCGGCCAACGGTCACGCACCAGCGACCGCGGCCACATGGCGAGCGGAACCAGCCGGACGACACCGATTATGACAGCTACAGCCTACAGCGCTTCCTGACCCTCGTCCTCGAAGGCCAGCCCATCGCGTTGGAAATGCTGTTTGCCCCTGAGGCGGCCATGTTGCGGCCACCCGCGCCGCTGTGGCGGGAGGTCGAGGCGCTCGCGCCCAGTCTGGTGAGCCGCCGGGCCACCATCTTCCTGCGCTATGCCCGGCAGCAATCCGAGCGGTATGGCGCGAAGGGGGCCCGGGCCGCCACCGCCCGGCACGCGCTGGCGCTGCTTGATGCGGCGGAGGCTCTACATGGCGGCACGGCCGCCCTCGGCATGATCGAGGCGGAACTAGCCGCGTTCGTCGCCGGGCAGGCGCATGCGGCGCTGGTGGATATCGAGATCGGCGATGGACGATTGGGCCGGCATCTCGATCTGTGCGGGCGCCGCGCGCCGCTGCACGCCAGCCTCAAATTTGCGCGCGAGATGGCCGGGCGGCTGCTGTCCGAATTCGGCCCGCGGTCATTGGGGGCCGAGCAGGATGGCGGGGTCGATTGGAAGGCAATGTCGCACGCCGTCCGGGTCGGGCAGGAGGCGCTGGAGTTGCTGCAGACCGGGCGGCTGGTGTTCCCGCTCCGGGACGCGGCCCGCCTCCTTGCCATCAAGCAGGGGCGCTTGCCCTACGCGGCGGTGGCGGAGGAGGTTGAGCAGATGCTGACTGCGGTGGAACACGCGGCCGCCCTGTCGGCCCTGCCGGAAATGCCGGATGTTGCGGCAGCCGAGGCGCTCGTGCTGCGGGCCTACAGGGCGCAGGTCGTGGCCGCATGATCGGTTCCGAGGCGCGCCGCCGGGCCGATGCCGCGTTGGACGATATCGCGCAGAAGCATGGAGTTCGCATCCTGCTCGCCATCGAATCCGGCAGCCGGGCCTGGGGCTTTCCGTCTCAAGACAGCGATTATGACGTCCGCTTCATCTACCTTCGCCGGATTGAAGACTACCTCTCGGTGGAGACACCACGGGACGTGATCGAGACACCAATCGACGCCATGCTAGATTTGGGCGGCTGGGACGTGCGGAAGGCGCTGGCCCTGATTGCGCGCAGCAACGCGGTGGCGCTGGAGTGGCTGACCTCCCCGGTGGTTTATCGTGCCGAGCCGTCCGCCCACGCCGCGCTGCTGACGCTGGCGCACGCCACTGCCGATCTGCATGCTTTGGCCTATCACTATGACCGGCTGGCCCGGCATGCTTGGACGCCGGATGCGCCGGGACCCGTCCGGCTCAAATCCTACTGCTATGCCCTTCGCCCTTCCCTGGCGCTGCTCTGGCTCCGCACGCACGGGACGCCGCCGCCTATGGACCTTGCAGCGCTTCGGACAGGCGTTCCGCTACCGTCGGAGGTCGCGGCTCGGCTGGACGCTTTGCTGGTCCGAAAGGCGGCCGGAACGGAGGTCGATCATATGCCGCGCGAGCCCGCACTGGAGGGCTTTCTGCACACAACGCTCGATCGACCTGTCCCACGACCCCAACCTGCACAATGCTCTTCCCAGATCGAGGCCGCCGACCGATTATTTCGCGATTTAGTAAGCTGACCTGTGCGCGATGACGAAGGGAGTGTGGACCATGGAAATTAAGCGTGGCGGATCGCAGCCCTCGGGCAAGGGGCCAGCCGCCTACTTCACCGGGGCCGTCCGTATCGACCCGCTGTTCAGCCCGCCCGACCCGGCGCGGGTGGCGATGGCGTGGGTGACGTTCGAGCCGGGGGCGCGGACCGCGTGGCATACCCATCCGCTGGGCCAGACGCTGATCGTGACCGCCGGGTGCGGGTGGGTGCAGCGGGAGGGGGAGGCGGTGCAGGAAATCCGGCCCGGAGACGTGGTCTGGTTCGGGCCGGGGGAGAGGCACTGGCATGGGGCCACTGCCACCACGGCGATGAGCCACATTGCCGTGCAGGAAAAGCTCGGCGGCTCGCCGGTGGATTGGATGGAGCAGGTGACGGACGAGCAATACCGGGCTGGCCCGGCTGCGTGAGCCCGGCCCGTAGCCGGAGCGCGGTCTGCTGGGGAGCGACCCAGGGCTAGAAGCGCGCCGGTTGCCGCTGGATTGCCGCGCCCCAAGCGAGGTTCGCCATGACCGAGTGCGCTAATCCAGCCGGGGCAGCGTCTCATCCCGCTCGAAATCGCCGCGCTGCGGGGGCGCCAGGGGCCTGAACTGGCAGCGGCCGGGTTTGAGGTCCAGCCGCGGGGTGCCGTCGTTGGCCGGGCCTTGCAGCACGAGGTTCCGGCGTGAAAGGGGGGCTGGAAGCTGGTCGCCACGGTGGCCGGTTCTGGTCGTCTTACCCTCACCCCGGCCCTCTCCCGCCAGCGGGAGAGGGGGAGTCCAATGCCAATCACCGTCCGTCTTGATTGCCAGAGTAAGTTTGCGAGAAGTATCAATCGGCTAGCCCGGAGGGAGAGGGGGAAGGAAGGGGTTAACTGAACCGTATCGGAAGTGATGACAGGCCTCGTAACGTGTTGTTACAACGGCGTATTGGGTCGCCGGCTAGCGCGATGGTGGTAACCTGCCGGGCCAGCGCCCCCAGCAGGCATTCGCCCTCCATCCGGGCCAGCGCCATGCCGACGCAGGCGTGGATGCCGACGCCCCAGCCGACGTGGCCGGCGACGGGGCGGGTGATGTCATACTCGTCCGCGCGGTCCCAGCGGCGGGGGTCGCGGTTGGCGGCGCCCATGAACACCAGGATCTTGCGGCCGGGTTCGAGGGGGACGCCACCGATTTCGACCGGGCGCGTGGTGGTGCGGAAGAAGGTTTGGACCGGCGTTTCGTAGCGCACGGCCTCCTCGAATGCGGCGCGGGCCAGGGCAGGGTCGGCGCGGAGGGCCTGGAATTGGGCGGGGTGGGTGGCGAGGCAGAACAGCGCGGCGGCCAGGCCGCTGACGGTCGTGTCCACGCCGGCGGTGAGCAGGGAGCGGACGACCTGCGGGGCTTCTTCGGGCGTCAGCTCGCCCGTGTCGGACGCAGCGTGGATGTCGGCGCCGAAACCGCCCGGCACCAGCGCGTCCCGCTGCGATTGGGCTTGGACCCAGGCGAGCACAGGGGCGGCGTCCTGCACGGCGTCTTGGAAGAACTGGTTGTGCGGGCCGAAGCTGTTGAAGACCATGTTGCCGTAGGGGAGCAGATAGCGCCGGTTTTCGCGCGGCATGCCGACGGCGTCGGGGAAGACGCGCAACGGGTAGGCCTCGGCCAGGTCCGGGATGGCGTCGAAGCGGCCGCGGTCCAGCAGTTCCGCCACCAGATCGTCCGCGTCCTGCTGGAATTGGGCGCGGAGGCGTTTCAGGGCGGCGGTGGACAGCACGCGGGACAGCACGCGCCGGGTGCGGTCGTGGTAGGGCGGGTCGGTTTCCAGCACCAGGCTCGGTAGGCGCCAGGGCGGCTCCTTGCGGAAATCGGCGAGGCCCACGCCGGACGCGGATGAGAACGCCTGCCAATCCTGCAGCACGGTGCGGACTTCGGCGTGCCTTGCCACGGCGTAGATGTCGTAGCGGGTGAGCCAGCTGACCGGGCCCGCTTCGCGTAAGCGCTCGTGGTCCGGGAACGGGTTTTCGAGGAAGGGCCGGGAGAACGGATCGATGTCGAGCGGGGTGGCCATGGCAACAAAGCTCCGTTCGGGCTAGCGTGAAGATGCGGCACGCGAGAGGCCGGGTCTAGCAGGGTGGTGGCGCGCGGGTGATCGATACGTTTCCGAAGCTGCTGCTGCATCATGCGGAGGTGCGCGGCGACCGGCCGGCGATCCGGCATAAGAATCAGGGTATCTGGCAATCCTGGACCTGGCGGCAGGTGCTGGACGAGGTTCGGGCGTTTGCCGCCGGGCTGCTGGCGCTGGGGGTGCAGCCGGGGGAGCGGGTGGCGGTGATCGGATATAACCGGCCCCGCCTATATTGGACGCTGGTGGCGGCGCAGTGGATCGGGGCGGTGCCGGTGCCCCTCTACGCGGACGCGATCGCGGACGAGATGGTCTATGTGCTGGGGGATGCCGGCATCGTCGTGGCCGTGGTGCAGGATCAGGAGCAGGTGGATAAGATCCTGTCGGTCGCGGACCGGCTGCCGGGGTTGCGGCATGTGGTTTATGATGAGGAGCGGGGGCTTGGTGAGTATGACCATGCGAAGCTCCATTCGTTTGCCTCAATCAGTTCTCTTGGCCTCCCTCACCCCGACCCTCTCCCGAGGGGAGAGGGGGAAGATATTTGCACTGTTTTGTATACTTCTGGCACTACGGGGCGGCCGAAGGGGGTTATGCTTTCGTTTGACAATTTGATCCTGACGGCGCGCGGGGCGAATGCCTTTGATCATTTGACCGATGCCGAGGAACTGGTGGCGTATTTGCCGATGGCGTGGGTCGGGGATCACGTCTTTAGTTTTGCGCAGGCGTATTGCGCCGGGTTCTGTATTTCTTGTCCGGAAAGTGCGGAGACGGCGGTGGCGGACCGGGGGGAGATTGGGCCCACCTATTTCTTCGCGCCGCCCCGCGTGTTCGAAAACCTGCTGACGCAGACCATGGTGCGGATGGAAGATGCGTCCGGCTGGAAGCAGTCGATGGTGACCTATTTCCTGGGGGTGGCCCGGCGCTGGGGGGAGCCGATCCTGAACCGGGAGGCGGTGCCACCGCAGGCGCGGGCGCTGTATGCGCTGGGGGAGGCGCTGGTGTATGCGCCGCTGAAAAACCAGATGGGGCTGGGGCGCTTGCGGGTGGGCTATACCGCGGGCGAGGCGATCGGACCGGAGATGTTTCGGTTTTACCGGTCTTTGGGCCTCAATCTGAAGCAGCTGTATGGCCAGACCGAGAGCACGGTATTCACCACCATGCAGCCGGATGGCGAGATCAGCGCCGACACCGTGGGCCGGCCGGCGGAGGGGGTGGAGCTGCGGATCGAGCCGAATGGTGAGGTGCGGTTCCGGGGCCCCGGCGCCTTCGTGGCGTATCTGAACAACCCGGAGGCGACGGCCGAGACCAAGGATGCGGAGGGCTGGGTGGGCACCGGGGACGCCGGGTTCATCGATGCGCGCGGGCATTTGCGGATCATCGACCGGGCCAAGGATGTCGGTGCGCTGGCGGACGGGACGCTGTTTGCGCCGAAGTATATCGAGAACAAGCTGAAGTTCTTTCCGAATATCAAGGAGGCCGTGGCGGTGGGCGCCGGGTATGCATTCGCCTCGGTGATGTTGACCATCGATATCGTGGCCGTGGGTAATTGGGCGGAGCGGCAGGGGATTACCTATGCATCGTATCAGGAACTGACTGCGCATCCCCGGGTGCAGGCGTTGCTGGGGGGGCATGTGCGGACGGTGAATACTATTTTGGCGGGGGAGGAAGGGCCGATGTCCCGCCTGCGCATCGCCCGCTTCCTGGTGCTGCCGAAGGAGCTGGACGCCGATGATGGGGAGCTGACGCGCACGCAAAAGGTGCGGCGGCGGTTCGTGGCGGAGCGGTATGCGACGTTGATCGCGGCTTTGAATTCCGGTGCGGCGGAGGGCGATATCACGATCGAGACGGTGTTCGAGGATGGGCGCCGCGGCGCGTTGCAGGCGCGGGTGGCGGTGCATGATGTCTGACGTGTTGCTGGATGTGGCGGGCGTGTCGCTGGCGTTTGGCGGGGTGAAGGCGATTACGGACGTGTCGTTCGATATCCGCCGCGGCGAAATCCGCTCGATCATTGGGCCGAATGGCGCGGGTAAGACCAGTATGTTGAACGTGATCAACGGCTTCTATCACCCGCAGCAGGGGCGGATCACCTATAAGTGCCAGACCCGGTCCCGCATGCGCCCGCACGTGGCGGCGGCGCAGGGGATCGCGCGGACGTTCCAAAACGTGGCGCTGTTCAAGGGCATGACGACGCTGGACAACATCATGGCCGGCCGGTCGCTAAAGATGCACCGCGGCCTGTGGTGGCAGGCGCTGCGCTTCGGCCCGGCGCAACAGGAGGAGATCGCGCATCGCCGGGCGGCGGAGCGGATTATCGACTTCCTGGAGATCGAGGCCATCCGCAAGACGCCCGTCGGCAAGCTGCCGTATGGGCTGCAAAAGCGGGTGGAGCTGGGGCGGGCGCTGGCGATGGAGCCGGAATTGCTGCTGCTGGATGAGCCGATGGCGGGCATGAACCTCGAGGAAAAGCAGGATATGTGCCGGTATATTCTGGACGTCGCGAGCCAGCTCGGCACCACCATCGCGCTGATCGAGCATGATATGGGTGTCGTGATGGATTTGTCGGACCGGGTGGTCGTGATGGAATTCGGCCGCAAGATCGCGGACGGCACACCGGATGTGGTGCAGGCCGACCCGGCGGTCATCGCCGCTTATTTGGGCACGCCGCATTGATGTATTCCGTATTCGTCGATCCGTTCCTGCAGATGGCGGATGCACCCGACTTGCTGGTGCAGACGCTGTGGGAGGGCCTGGTGTCCGGCGTGCTGTATGCCCTGACGGCGTTGGGGTTCGTGCTGATTTATAAGGCGTCCGGAGTGTTCAACTTCGCCCAGGGCATCATGGTGGTGTTTGCGGCACTGACGTTGGTGGGGTTCTACGAGCATGGCGTGCCGGCGCCGCTGGCGTTGCTGTTGGCGCTGGGCGTGATGGGCGTTCTGGCGTGGGTGATCGAGCGGGTCGTGCTGCGGCCGTTGGTCAATCAGCCGGACATCGTGCTGTTCATGGCGACGTTCGGGCTCACCTATATATTGATCGGGTTCGGCGAATTGGTGTTCGGCGGGGAGCCGAAGACCATGCCGGCGGCGGCGCTGGGGCTGCCGTCCGGATCGATCGACATTCCGTTCGCCGGCGGCGAGGTGTCGTTGCAGCGGTTGGACATCGCGGCGGCGGTGATCGCGTTGCTGATGGTGGCGGTGCTGGGGGTGTTCTTTCAACGCACCCGCGTCGGACGGGCGCTGCGGGCGGTGGCGGACAGCCACAAGGCGGCGCTGTCGGTCGGCATATCGTTGAACCAGATCTGGGTCATCGTGTGGTTCGCCGCCGGGCTGGTGGCGTTAGTGGCTGGGATCATGTGGGGGGCGCGGTCCAACGTGAGTTTCGCGCTGCAGATCGTGTCGTTGAAGGCGCTGCCTGTGCTGATCCTGGGCGGCTTCACCTCCGTGCCCGGCGTGATCGTGGCCGGGCTGGTAATCGGGTGCGTGGAAAAATTGGGCGAGTTCTACTGGGGTCCGCTCGTGGGCGGCGGGATCGAGAGCTGGCTCGCGTATGTGGTGGTGCTGCTGTTCTTGCTGGTCCGGCCGCAGGGACTGTTTGGGGAAAAGCTGATTGAGCGGATTTAGTGCGTACGATCTTGCTTAAACTGCGGGTGGCCCGTATATGATGAAATGGCGCAGCGTGGCTGAAACAAGCTTGTTTTCGCGCCGCGCAGACAAGCTGCTTTCCAGGGAGGAGCGCGACGAACTGATCGACTTGTTGGCCGTGAACCCCGCCGCCGGCGACGAGATTATCGGGTCCGGAGGCGTTCGCAAACTAAGATTCGGGGCGGGAGGGCGCGGGAAGCGGGGTGGGTTCAGGGTGATCTACTATTGGCTTGTCGACGACATGCCGATTATCGCGATCCAAATCTTTGGTAAGAACGAACAGGCCGATCTTACCCTGGATGAGATCAGGGGTGCTCAGGCCATTGTAAACATTATGAAAGCCACCCTGCGCGCCAGCCGGAAGTTGAACTGAGGAGGGACCATGAGCGAATTTTTGGAAGCGATGCAGGAAGCGGCCGACATTCTAACCGGGAAGCGGCAACCGGCCCGGCTGCATACACCGATTGACGTCCGGGCCATCCGGCGGCGGCGAAAGCTGACGCAGCAGGCATTTGCCGAGCGGTTCGGCTTCACCGTGGGCGCGGTGCGAGACTGGGAGCAGGGACGCTTTCAGCCGGAGCAGGCGGCACGCGCCTATCTGCTAGTGATCGACCGGGAGCCGGATGCGGTGGAGCGGGCATTATCGATGTGAGCGTTGCTGAGCAGGCACCTCCAGATGCGGCCGGTTATGGAGCGACTTTTAGACTGGCCAAATACGTGACGATCCCCGCCGCGTCCGCGTCCGATATCGGCGCCTTATAGACGCGTACCATCTTGTTCACCTCCCCGGTCCACTCGGCGCGGGTGAGGGTCGGCTGGGTTAGGATCATGCCGGGGGAGTGGCAGGACTGGCAGTTGGTGGCAATCAGGTCGGCACCGGGACCAGGGGGGAATTCGCGGTCACTGGCCGGCAGGTCGATGCTGACGGAGTGCAGCTTCACCCCCCCAGTGCCGGGCGTGTCGAGCGCCGCGGCCGAGGTGCCGGTGGCGACCAGGATCAGGGCGGTAACGAGGCCGAAGGCGGTGGTGGTGGAAAAGGCCATAGTGATGCTCCTTCGGAGGGTCAGGCGACGGCCAGCTGCACCGTCTCGATCACGTTGCGCATGAAGCCGCCGCTGTTCCAGTTCGCCTCCATCGGCTGCACGATCTTGTTCGTGTTGGTGCAGCGGACCATGGCCGTGAGCGTCCCGGCACCGGGCGCCGGGACGGTCGCGTTCCATTGCCGGAAGCTATACGCGCCCTCGTCCCGGCCCAGCGCCGCCGGGGCCCAATTTGCGCCGCCATCGATGGACACGTCCACCGCCGCCACCCCGCAATCCCCACCCATCGCGATGCCGCGTAACGGCACGGGCGCGCCCGCCGGCACCTTGGTCGCCGGTGTCACGTTGGTGAAGAAGGAACGGGGGACCATGCGGTTGATCGGCTCGGTCGGGAAGCCGGTCTGGCCCGGTTTCACGTCCGCACGCGGCGTGGACGGGATCAGATAGGCGCTCTTCATCCAAAAACTGTCATCGGGCTTGTCCAGCACCTCGATGTCGCTCACCATCTTCACCCAGTAGGTTGAATACCAGCCCGGCACCACGAGGCGCATGGAAAATCGTTCAGCAACGGCAGCTGCTCGCCGTTCATCTGGTAGGCGAGCATCACCTCACCGTCCCGCGCGTGGTCGATCGACAGTGACTTCATGAAATCGGGCGCCCCGTCCACCACGGGCTCATCGAGGCCGTTGAAGCGGACCGCGACGGCGCCCGGCTTCACCCCGGCCCGGTCCAGCACATCCCGCAGGCGCACGCCGGTCCATTTCGCGTTGCCCATCGCCCCGTTCTGCCACTGCCCCCCGGCGATCCGCGGTGCGAACAGGCCGCGCGAGTTGCCGGAGCATTGATTGACCGCCGCGATCTCGAACCGCGGGAGCGCCAGGACGTCGTCCATGGTGAGCGATTGGGCCTGGTTCACGTGGCCGCGCACGCCGCAGCGGAAGGTGGCGAGGTCGATCTGCTCCGGGATCACCGACCAGTGCCAGCGGACGAAGAAGCGGTCATTGGGGGTGAACACGCCCCCATTCGATACCGGGTCGAACACCTCGAACGGCGTTTCCAGCAGCGGCGGACGGGTGCGCTGCAGGATCATCGAGCCCTTTTGCGGGAACGCGGTCGTGAGCTCACGCTGCGCCGGGCCGCCGTTCAGGCCGAGCGTGACGATCTCCGCCCAGGCCGGCAGTGAGCCCGCCATTCCGCCTAGCGCGGCCGCGGCACCCAACAGGCGGCGGCGGCTCAGTCCTGGTGATATTTCCATTCTGCGCGTCCTCGTTCGGCCTTGAGACCTCGTAGCCGCATATATTCGATCCAACCAACGCTCTTTCTCGCTCAATTCGATCAGTCCCGGCGATCGGATGCGAGAACGATCAGCCCGTGAACACGATGCGGAGGTAGGGCGTGCCGTCCACGGTTCCGGTCGTGGAGGTGAATTTCGCCAGCGCATCGGCCAGGCTTATCCCGGCGAAGGTGACCGAGCCGTCGATCCCGGTGCCCGCGCCGCCCAGCTCCGAATGGATGGTGGCACCCTGATAGCCGGTTGCGCCATCGAGCGCGGTCCAGGGTTCGGTGCTGAGCCCGGCCACGAAGCCGAAGAATGTCACCGCGTCACCCCGGTGAAAGGCGGCGACCGTGCTCCACGTCACCGCGCCCTGCCGTTCATCGATGAAGAACGTGTCCTGCCCGCCATCCGCGCCGCTGGTGCCGACCAGGAAGTTGGAGCCGGCCCCGCCATCCAGCACGTTGGACCCGGCATAGGCCCGCAGCGCATCGTCGCCCGTGCCACCCTTCATGAACACGTTCGGCACGGTGGATGCCAGGGCGACGCCGTCCGTGCCGGTCCATAGATATTGCCGGTCGAGCCCGGGGACCGGCCCGGTATAGGTATCGCCCGGCATCGCTCCGCTCGTGGGGCCGTCGGTGAACTGAAACGCGGCGGTGGGAATGGGTGCGGCGGGCACGACCTGGATCGCGGTGGCGTATGACGTGTTCGGTTTCAGCGAGAAGGTCTCGCCGGTATAATCGCCCGCGAGGGTCAGGGTGCTGACCGCGTCGGTGCCGTGGCTGAGCGTCAACGTGCCGAGGCCGTTCGGTCCGGGGCGGTAGGTGACGCCGGTGATGCCCGACGCCGGGCTACCTGACCGCGTGATGCCGATGATGTCGCCCTGCGCAAACCCGCTGATGACCCCGAATGGCGTGGAAGGCAGGGGCCCGAAGCTGGGAGCATTCAGCAGCAACGTCCCGGCGGCATCGGCGAAGCTGATCGGGTTGGTGTCGGTGGTGACCGCGAGGCTGGCACCGGGCCCGATCTGAATGGTCCCGGCACCGGTGATCGGCCCGTCGAAGATGAAGCCGGGTTGGGCGATGATGAGGCCGTTGTTCAGCAGGTGGTCCGCCGATACCAGCCCCGTCCCGCTCAGCGTGTGACTGGCATCGATCTGCAGCGTGCCGGGTGCGACGCCGCCGGCGGCACCGAGCTCCAGCGTGGCACCGGACTGCACGAAGACGGTTCCCGCGTAATTGTAGAGGCTCTCGAACGTGGTCCCCATAACGAGCGCGTCCGCTTGGACGGCGCCGCCGTTTTCGACCGTCAATGAGCCATAGGTGACCGGAAAGCTATCATGCAGGGTGATGGTGCCGGCGACAGGGAGCCGGGCTTCGTTGACCCGCACGGTGCCAAATACCTCGTTCAGGGACGCTGCGTTGAACACGGTGCCGGCGTTCAGCTGCAACCCGCCTGGCGCCGAGACGGCGGTGCCGACCAGGACGGCCCCAGCATCGAAACTCCCGGTCAGCGCCGTGTTACCGATAAACGTCAGCGCCGCGGCCGTGCCCGGTCCGGTGATGGTCTGAAACGTCTCGAACGCATACGCCACCGTGCCATAAATCGTGGCCGGCCCGGTAACGGTGCTATCGTCAGTGACGGTCGGCGCGCCGCCCGGTGTCCATTGGAACGCGGCCCCCCAGAGGCGACCGGTGGTTCCAACCCACGCCTTTGCGGTCATCGAGGATCTCCTGATCATCACTTATGGCCCGCTGCCCCGCCTCGGTCGCCTCACTTATGCGGGAGTGGCGGGTCGCGGCCGGGGATTTATATTTATACAGTCATTGCGAGCCGGTTGGCGAAGCAAACCAAGGGCCGCAAGCGATCTCGTGACCCTTGGATTGCTTCACCGCCAATCAGCGTCTCGAGATGACGAACCACTTATTACGGCTAATGCAGCTTCACAATCCGTTCTTTGCGCCGCAGCAGGGTGCGGGCGATCACGTCCTCGATCACCCGAAGGGCGCCGTGCAACTCGTATTCGTGCATCACGTGCAGGAAACGATACATCATGCGCGCGACCAAACCCTCGATGAAGAACGACGGCCCCATCAGGCCCATCAAGCTACCGACCGTGCTATATCGTCCCAACGACACCAGCGAGCCGAAATCGCGATACCGGTAAGGCTCCAGCTCCTGCCCCGCGAAACGGCGGCCGATCTGTGCCACCATGTGCGCCGCCTGCTGATGCGCCGCCTGCGCGCGGGGCGGCACGGGGAGGGGCGAGCCTTCGATCGGGCACTCCGTGCAGTCGCCGATCGCGAAAATGTTTGGGTCGCGCGTGGTCTGCAACGTCGGCAACACGATCAGCTTATTGTTACGGTTCGCCTCGAGCCCATCCAGGTCGCGCAGCACGTCGGGCCCTTTCACGCCCGCCGCCCACACCACCAATTCCGATGCGATCTCCGAGCCATCGGCGAAACGGACGAAATCCGCCCCGATCTCGGTCACGCGCGCACCGGCCCGCACCTCGATGCCCATCTTCACCAGCAGCCGCTCGGTCGCCACCGCGACGCGCTCGGGCAGGGCAGGGAGGATGCGCGGCGTCGCCTCGATCAGCGTGATGCGGATGTCGTTGTCTGGATGGATGCGGTCGAGCCCGGTGGCGACCACCTGCCGCACGGTGCGCGACAACTCGGCTGATAGTTCGGTGCCGGTCGCGCCGCCGCCCACGATCGCGATGTATAATTGTCCGGGACGGACGGGCGCCACCTGTGTTTGCGCGCGGATACAGGCGTTCACGACCCGGCGGTGGAAGCGGGACGCCTGATCGACGTTTTCCAGCGGCACGGCGTATTTGGCGGCCCCCGGCGTGCCGAAATCGTTGGTCACGCTGCCGATCGCGATCACCAGCGTGTCATAGGCGATGTCGCGGGCGGGCGTGATGGTGCGGCCTTCGTCGTCCTGCATCTCGGCCAGCGACACGTGCTTTTCGGCGCGACTCAACCCGACCAATTCGCCGAAATCGAAGCGGTAATGATGCCGGTGCGCGTGCGCGAGATAGTTCAGTTCCTCGCCGCTACGATCGAGGCTGCCGGCGGCCACGGCGTGCAGCATCGGCTTCCACAGATGCGTCCGCGCACTGTCGATCAGCGTGATGTCGGCCAATCCCCGCCGGCCGTAGCGTGCGCCGAGTGCGGTCGCCAATTCCAACCCGGCGGCACCACCGCCCACGATGACGATGCGGTGCGGTGCGCCCTGGTCATTCGCCACGGGCGCGGCTGGTTCGATCGGCATTGTCACGAAGCTTGTCGCCTTCACGTGTTGATCTGTCGGCGGGCGCCGCACACCGCTCCGCCCCCGGATACAGGCACCCGGATACAGGCGATTGATGAACGCGTCGATGGCGCGGCGTTTTTCCGCCGGCTCGCGAATCGCCCGCGCGCACCCAAAGGCTATCACGGCGCGGTAGGCGGCCATGCGCGGGGAAGATCAGCCCGCGTGGATACTCTCCAGCTCCGGCAGCAGCACCACGCTTTCCTGCTCGTTGGGATCGGTGCGTGCGATCACGGCGGTGACCGTCTCGGTCGTGCTTAGATTGTAAGGCAGGTGGGGGACGTCGGCTGGGATGTACAAGAAATCGCCCGGCTTTACGATCGAATGATGTTCCAGGCGCGCGCCGTGCCACACGCCGGACTCGCCGCTTAGTGCATAGATCGCCGTCTCGTGCGTTACGTGCTTGTGCGCCTTCGCCCGCCCGCCCGGTGGGATGGTCACGAGCTGCAGGTGAATGCCCTTCGCCCCCACCGATTCGGCAGAGATGCCGGCAGCGTATCGCAGTCCCTGCTTGCCGACGAATTCTTCGCCGGCGCGCAACAATCGGCAGTCGAGGCGCGGCGTCTGATTGGCTGGACCGTCCATGAAGAGAACCTCCTGCGTGGCAAGGTGGTGGAGGTGGTCATCGGCAGGCCGGTTGCCCAGGCCTCCCCGATCACCTCGTGCGCCGCCGCCGCACCCCGAGCGTCAGCATCGCGGCAATCCCCACCAATTCCAATCCAGCAGGCTCTGGCACGGCAACGACACCGGTGACGCCGGTGAGCGAAAACGCGGCGTTGAACGGTCCCTGGAGGGTGACATCCGTGCCGATCCGCTCCCAATCGGGGGCCAGCGCGCCCGCGCCGTCATTGCGGATCCAGCTTTGCAAATCCGGCGTGAACGGCGTCCCCGGCGCCACGATCGGCTTCGGCGCGGACAGCCACAGGAAGTCGCCGGAATTGCCCAGATCGACCTCGGGCCGAAAGAAGACGTGATCCGCCCCGAGCACGAACGGCGTGGTGAATGTGATGTTGAATTGCACTTCCTCGCCCCTCACCGCGCCCTCGCCGCCGGTCGTCTGGTTGGGGATCGCATTGATGCCGTTCACGACCGAGTTGGCCGCCGAGAAAGTCTGGTTGAGCACGGTCGTCGTGAAGCTGAGCTGGCCGGCGCCCGCGTCAGCCGCCGCGAACTGATTGTCCGACGGCGCGTTCACGCGCGTGACGACCTTTCCATCCGGCGGGTTGGTCGAGTCCAGCGGGAACACATGATAGAGTTCGATCTCGACGTTGCGCACGTTGGCGGGCGTCGCACCGCCGACCAGGAGGCCGGTGAAGGTGGCGCTGGTGATGGACGTAGGGGCCGTCGTCACGAAATCGTCGGCGGTCTCGGTCTCAAGCTTGCCGGCGCTCGCCGTGCGCGACAGGGTGGCGATCCTGCCGTCCGGACTACCGGTGCTGAAGAAAAACGGATCGGCGTGCGCGACGCCCCCAACAAGACAGGCCGCGCCCGTCAGAATGGCGTATTTTAACAGAGTGTCCGGTTTCATGGCACGGCCCCCATTATGATACTGGAACTACCTTTGCGCGGATCGTTACGAAGCGCAACTCTCCAATGTGCGTCCCCGCCGAAAACAAAGAGGCGATCCCGGCTGTCAGATCGTCGGCCCGCCGCGGCGGCGGATCGGCATGGTTGCCTAGGTGATCTTGGCGGATGGGGTGAGATTCGAACTCACGGAACGCTTGCACGCTCGGCGGTTTTCAAGACCGCTGCCTTAAACCGCTCGGCCACCCATCCCGCAGGCGTGAGATACACGGCCCTGCCGGCTTAGGGCAAGATGGTCCGGGACTTTCGCTGCGGGCAGGGACGCAGTATGGCGATTGGGATGATGGGTTAGGATGGCGTGATGGTGCGTGGGTTGGTTTGGGGCGTTACCGCCTGTGTCATGTGCGCCGCCGCAGCCCGGGCCATGCCGCCTGCGGACCCGGCGTCCATCATCACGCTCAACGCCGAGAATGACGCGGTGTCCACCTATCGCGGCACGTCCGATCAATACTACACCGCCGGGCAACGGCTGAGTTATACCTCGGGGACGGAGCAATTGCCGGCGTTCCTTACGGAATTCGGGCGGACGGTGTGGGGCGATGGGGTGCAGCGCATCAGTATCGACCTCAGCCAATCCATCTTTACGCCGCGCAATACTCAGGCCCGTGTGCCCAATCCCTTGGACCGGCCCTATGCCGCCTGGTTGCATACCGATGCGTCGCTGATCCATGACACGGATGATACCCGCAGTATTATCGGCGTGTCCCTGGGTGTGGTGGGCCCGTCCGCGCTCGGGCGGCAGGTGCAGAATGGGTTCCATAGTCTGATCGGCGATGGCCCGAACCTCGGCTGGCGGCATCAGCTGGCGGATGAGCCGGCGGTCGAGCTGATGGTGCAGCAGACCTATCGCATTCCGGTGACTCAATTCGCCGGGCTCGAGGTGGACGCGCTGCCGGCGCTCACCGCCGGGCTCGGCACGGTGCGGGATTATGTGCAGGCTGGGATCAGCCTTCGGTTGGGCCAGGGGTTGGGCAGCGATTTCGGGGCCCCGCGGATCCAGCCC
>JAYVOF010000161.1:0-10955 GCA_043758105.1 Rhodospirillales bacterium
GCGATGGCCACTGACCGGCCCGTCTCCGCAGCCGCCTACGGCGGCAGCTGAGACGGGCCGGTCAGTGGCGTCCTACACCACGCCCAGGGACACGACCGAGCCTAGGTTCGGTCCGAACCGTTTGCGCCCGGGAAGAGGGGGGTGGAATGGGGGGTGGAGGTTCAAAATATCCGGTCTGCGTGTTGTGCGACTGGGCATCGCCGGTCGCAGAAAGCCGGAGCGTTAGGCTTCGGATCTCACCCTGGATTTCGTCAAGACGAATTTCGATCGATTCGAGCCGGGTCTTGGTGCCCAGAACCGAGAACGGCATCAGCAAAAAAAGGAGTGCAAATGTTCCGAGCGTCACCAAAACGGCGACATGGACCCACCAAGGAACCCAGTCCGGAAAAGGCAGTGGTGACACCATTCTTTGGCTCCTTGCTCATCAAGGCCACGAAAGGACTTGATCGGGCGGTCATTTCGGGCGAGGCCTCGATCTATGTTCGACTCTGACGGCCCATGCTCCTCAGCCTTCGTCCATCGCTGTGGGTTATTCCATCTTGACGCGATGGCGTGCAAATCGGCGGTTGAGCCCGGGCCGGGATCCCATCGTTGTATCGGTGGGGATAATGGATTGGCCATGTTTAACGGGCAGCCGTGAATAGCGGTGATCGCACCAGATTATTTCAAACCGCCGAGGGTATCGTTCATAACGCCAGCGCTGCCCCTGAATACACCCCACAGCAACCCTCAAAAGGCAGAGTGCATTTTGTTTCATAGTTCCTGGGCCACCGGCAACCGGTGTTGGACTCCCGTCACTGCAGCAGAAACCGGTTGCGGGTCAGGGGCCCTCAAGTCATGAAAAGCGACCTAGATATTGCGCGGGCCACGACTCTCCGGCCGATCGCTGAAATTGCAGTGCGAGCTGGCATTCCGGAGGAGTCTCTGATCCCCTATGGCCGCTATAAGGCCAAAGTCGATCTTGATTTCATCAATGATGGGGTCGGTCGTCCGGCTGGAACCTTGATCCTCGTGACAGGCATCAGTCCCACCGCAGCCGGAGAAGGTAAGACAACGACGACCATCGGCCTTGGGGACGCACTGAATCGACTGGGTCATAAGACCATGATTTGCTTGCGGGAACCCTCGTTGGGCCCCTGTTTTGGTGTCAAGGGCGGAGCGACGGGCGGCGGAAGAGCCCAGGTTGCGCCGATGGACGAGATCAATCTCCACTTTACCGGCGATTTTCACGCCATCACCTCCGCCAATAATCTGCTCGCGGCCCTTGTCGATAATCACCTTTATTGGGGTAACGAACTGGGTATCGACAGCCGGCGGGTGACGTGGCGCCGCGCGCTGGACATGAATGACAGGGCACTCCGCAGCATCGTGAACGGGCTTGGCGGTGTCGCGAACGGTGCGCCAAGAGAAGACGGATTCGATATTACGGTCGCCAGCGAGGTGATGGCGATCTTTTGTCTGGCCGAAGATTTGCAGGATCTGCAAGACCGCCTTGGACGAATCCACGTGGCGACTAGAAAAGATGGGTCGGCGGTCACGGCGCGCGATATCAAGGCGGATGGAGCGATGGCGGCGCTGCTCCGTGATGCGTTCGCGCCAAATCTGGTTCAAACGCTGGAGGGTTCACCAGCCCTTATTCACGGCGGTCCGTTTGCGAATATCGCCCACGGATGCAATTCGGTGATCGCGACCCGGTTGGGTTTGCGGCTTGCTGATTTCGTCGTGACCGAAGCCGGTTTCGGCGCGGATCTCGGGGCCGAGAAATTTTTCGACATTAAATGCCGGAGCGCCGGGCTTGATCCGGCCTGCGCCGTGATTGTAGCCACGTTGCGAGCCTTAAAGATGCACGGTGGGATCGCGAAGGCGAATCTCTCGCTGGAAGATCCCGCGGCCGTCGTGCGCGGACTATCAAACCTCATTCAGCATGTCGAAAATTTGCAGAAATTCGGTATCCCGGTGGTTGTGGCGCTCAACAAATTTGCGTCGGATACTCCTGCCGAATTTGCCGAAGTCGAGCAGGCAATGGCCCGCATGGGTGTTAAAGCCGTTCTATGCAACCACTGGGCCGAGGGTGCCGGAGGCGCGGAGAATTTAGCGGCGGCGGTGATCGAGCACGCCACCCATACTGACCTAAAGTTCCAGCCCCTTTATCGGAGTGAACTAAGCCTCTTTAACAAGTTGAAGATCATTGCCCAAGAGATTTATCGGGCAGACGACGTCCGTGTTTCACCAATGATCTTGAGAAAACTTGAGCGTTTCGAAGCCGCCGGTTTTGGACATCTGCCAGTATGTATTGCCAAGACTCAATATAGTTTTACATCTGATCCCCTGCTTATGGGGGCTCCGCGGGGGCATTTTTTGTCAGTACGGGATGTCCGGCTCTCCGCGGGCGCGGGGTTTGTTGTTGCTCTCTGCGGAGACATCATGACGATGCCTGGCTTGCCTCGTACGCCGGCTGCGAACGCAATTCACCTAGACGCGGACGGACACATTCAGGGATTATTTTGACGGGGGGGCAATCACGACCGTGCGGAGTCAAGTATCAGTTTAGCAAGGTGCTGTCCGAGGCAAGCATGGAGCTGCTCACCCACTCTCTTGCGATCGGAGCGTGCCGTACGCTCCAGGTCGATTTGGCCCTCGTTCGCCCAATTCCGCATCAGTTCGAAACGCCGGAAGAGGACGACCCCGGGGGCCGAGCCAACCTGTTGAAGAGCTTGGATATAGGGGTCGAGGTTTGCATTGGTTTGGAGAAACCGGCTGAACTGTGGATCGATGAGAATAAGATCGGCACCAGCTTCGTGAATAGTCTCCGCACCGTCGAGCAAACTTTGGCCGAACTCGCTGGGCGGTAAATTACGCACAGCCTCGACCGTACCCGTTTGCCAAAGCACAAGGTCATAATGGTGATGGGAGAGTTCGGCGCGGATGATGACAAGCATCTCCGATGCCAGGAGACCACGCCCGCCCCTGACGGTCACGGACACCTTCGCGCCAGGAACGAGGTTGGTTAATTCGTGAACCATCTGCTTGGGGAATGAAAAATCCGAGGCGGTCTGAACAAACTCCTGGCTCGGACCGACGGTCAGACGTGAGGCCGACAACGCCTGTGCCGTAACCGGTCCCGGGGCTAAACTCGCCTCTGGACCAAACATGGTTGCAGAGCCCACGGCGAGGATCGCCAGTTGATGGCCTGGTTTCAAAGCTTCTGAAACCAGCGCCAAGGGGGCTGGAATTCCCGCGGCCTCTTCGGGTGCCCTGCATTGGTCCTGACCCCACGCGGGCAAACAAGCGCTGCCTAAGATGAGCATCGCAAGGATAGAGGGCTTGAACCTGAGAGATTTCATCGCTTACCCGCGTTATCAGCGTCCATCAGGCCCGGCAACCGATGGCGAGGTTCGCGGCCCTTTTGTTTATACCAAGCTGCAAGAGTTGCTACTCCGACCATGACGGCCCCTCCTCCTAGGTTGACTGCGGCCTGAACGATCCAATCGGAACGTTGCTCCATCGCCAGGCGGGCGAGGAAAGATAAAACAATTCCACAGCAGAATACCGGCAACGAATGTTGACCGCACAAAATGAAGGGACGCGCGAACGACCCGATCAACCACTGGGCGGATTTGGGGATAAATCTCGCTACCAGCCATAAAAACGACAAAATAGATAAAAGCCGCATTGGATGTAGCCCCTCTTTATCAATCGAAACAAGAAGCCATGCGATGTTTTGAGGGAAACGTGCTTCGATCTCTGGGTACGGCCACACGAGCCAAACGAGGCATAATCCATAGAGAATAATTATGGTTGCCATGATGTCGTAGATGTAAGTGTGAAGGAATTTAAACTGATTTCTCGTCGAAAGGACGGCCCCAATGACAAACAACAATTGCCATGCAAAAGGATTGAAATACCAGCCACCCCCGGTCCATGAGGGTAAATTCAGTTCGAAAAAGCGCGCAAGGAGGTAAATAGAAAAAGAAATAGATATAAAGACAAATGGTCTTTTTAAAAGTGAAAGAGTTGCTGAAAAATATACAAGTAATGTAATGTAAAGAGGAAGAATATTAAGATAGGCAGGTTGAAAAGATAAGGTCAATGCTTGGAGCATCGCCTCGTAAGGTGCCTCAGCTAACACATCAAGATGGATTTCGTCTAAATAGTCTGCGCGATCAAACCGTGTGGCTGAGTAACTAACTTGAGCGCTAAAGCAAACGAAAAGAAAAATATGAACGATATACAACACCCAGGCCCGGCGTAATACATCCGCTGCTGCAAAGAGCCAGCCGTGTTTTTCAAGAGTTCTTCCGTACGCCAGGCCTGCTGCGTAGCCCGCCAACAGCACGAAAATTTCGGTCGCATCGCAAAGTGCAAAATTCCGTAAACTGAATTGAGCGATCCAGTTTGCCGGGATGTGGTCCGTGAAAATCCACCACAGCGCCAAACCACGGAAAAAATCGATCCGGAGGTCCCGGTTTGGGCCGATCGTTGTCAACACGCGTTCACGCCCCCGCCTCCCGGTGAGATGGTTATGCCGACCCGCACTCCCAGGCCTGATGAGATTTTGCAAATGCCCGATGACGACATGCTTTAACGGGTGACCGAGGCTGCAGTCTGGCCGAACAAGATCTTTTTGCTTTCTTCGGTCACCGTCGGCCCCCGGCTATAGCCCGCGCCGCGGGCGTAGGCCGCAACCGTCGCGGCCCGGAGTTTTATGGCGTCGAACCAGCGCTGCAGATGGGGCGTATCCTCGAGTTTTTGGCCCTGCCGCTCATGGGGCACGATCCACGGATAAATCGCCATGTCGGCTATAGAATAGGCACCTGCGATAAACTCTCGTCCTTCCAAGCGGCGATCGAGGACACCATAAAGCCGATTGGTTTCATTGACATAGCGGGTGATCGCATAAGGCAGCTTTTCCGGGGCGTAGACAGCGAAGTGATGGTTTTGCCCGGCCATCGGACCAAGGCCGCCCATTTGCCAGAACAACCACTGCATCACGGAGGTATGTCCGCGGACGTCATGAGGCAGGAATAACCCCGTCTTTTCAGCAAGATATAGAAGGATGGCGCCGCTTTCGAATACGGTCACCGGATCGCCGCCGTCCGCTGGGGCGTGATCGATCATCGCGGGCATTCGGTTATTAGGAGAAAAGGCCAGGAACGCGGGCTTAAATTGCTCCCCGATGGCGATATCGACCGGAATTATCCGATATTCTAAAGCGGCTTCTTCCAAAAACATCGTGATCTTATGACCGTTCGGCGTTGGCCAATAATACAAATCAAGCATGAGGGCCCCTTCGCCAGTCGCCTCAACAGAAACTACGAAGGGATTCATTCCCGTGCAAGACGCCTAAGGGTGAGATCAGGCTGAAACGGTGGTGCGCACAGTGCGAGGGCTGGCGTTGGCCGGAGCGGCGCACCGTTCGATTGCATGGCATACGCTATCGATCTGACGCGGCGCCAAATCCTGCCAAAACGGAAGGCCCATCGATCGTGCGGCGAAGGCGTCCGTCACCGGCAGGGCCTCCGACGGACAATTCCGGAAGGCGGGTTGTGCATGACAACCGGGGCCCCACCACTGCAATGTCGATATACCCGCGGATGCGAGCGCGGCCGCCATGTCGGGTCGCCCGACCGGACACAGGACGTTGAGGGTGGACGACACCCAGCCCGGCCCAAACGCCGGCACCGTCTCCATGCCATGTGGGAGGGATGTCTGATACTGGCGGGTGACCCCCTGCCAGCGGGCCCGGGTGTCCGCCCATGTATCGAGACCCGCGAGCCCGACGGCCGCGCCATATTCCGAGAGCTTGGCGTTGATGCCGGGTAGCATCGCCTCCCGCGTGCCAAGAAAGCCAAACTGTGCCAAGCGGCGGACGCGCTCCATGATTTCCGGATTCCGGCACAGCACCGCCCCACCTTCGCCGATGCCGAATACCTTCGTTGCATGCAGGCTGACGATGATGGGACAGGCACCGGCCGGCATAGGGCCATCGACGCGCAGAGTATCGAACGCCGCCGCGCCATCGATCACGAGGGGGATGCCGGTCGCCTGTTGGAGCCGGTCCCACATTGGCATATCGAGCGGTGCACCAAACGGCGACACCACCAGGATGGAACCGACGTCATGCCGTGCGGCGAGTATCTGCATTTCCGCGGGGTCGGGCACCCATGTACTTGGGCAGATATCGACGAAGTGCGGCACCAACCCGGCGGCCGCCACGGCCCCGGCGCTGGCGATGAAGGTCCATGAGGGCATGAGGCATCGGCTGCCCGGCCTGGCTCCGCTGGCTTGGAGCAATAAGGTGAGCGCGCTGGTGCCGTTCGACAGCAAGGCGACCTCAGGCGTCGCCAAACCCCAATACTCGGCCAGCCGCGCCTGTAGTCTTTGAGTGAGGGGACCGTGATTGGAATACCAGGCCGCGGTGTCGATCTCACGTAGGTAAGGCAGGATCGCTGACGCAGGGGGTAGACGCGGCCTCGCAACAGGGATGGTTACAGGAGGGGCCATGTAGGACCTCCGAAATTCGCCCGATCCTCGGTCCGCCTTATCCTACTCACTTTTGCTGGGACATTTGGAGGCGGTTCCTTCAAGCTTGGCTTGAAGATAACCGAGAAAAATTAACGGACCGTGAACGCGGGCTCGATCGCTACTTTGCCCTCGATCGCTACTTTGCCTGCGCCATCGGTGGAACAAAGAGCGGAGCCGTATCCCACGGGAATAGGATCCAGGTCGTCTGTGGCACCTCCGCGACCCAGGTATCGGCCACGTCCTGCCCGGCAGGTTTCGCATACAGGCAGGAAAAATAGGCCCGTGGCAGCAGCTCCCGGACCAGCCGCGCCGTCACGCCGGTGTCCACCAAATCATCCACGATCAGAAATCCCTCGCCATCGCCGGCGGCGGCAGGCGGTTTCAGCACGCGGGGCTGGCCCAGATTTTCGCCTTCGTAGGTCGCGACCGAAATAGTCTCCACCAGCCGGCATTCGATCTCGCGCGCGACGATCGCCGCCGGAATGAGGCCGCCGCGCGTCACCGCAACGATGCCGCGGAACGGCCCCCGCGCCATCATCATGCCCGCCAGGGTCCGCGCATCCCGGTGCAACTGGTCCCAGGTCACGGTGGCATAGGTCGTGTCGGTCAAAACAGGCGTCCTCCGTTCGGCACGGCGTGATCGGGTTGGATCAGCACCACGTGCCCCTCCGCATCCGGCAGGCCCAGCGTCAAAACCTCACTGACGAAGGGGCCGATCTGGCGCGGGGCGACATTCACCACGGCGCAGACGCGGCGGCCCACAAGCTGCGCCGGCGTATAATAATGCGTGATTTGGGCCGAGGAGCGGCGGGTGCCCAGCGTTCCAAAATCGATCCATAGCTTGATCGAGGGCTTCCGCGCCTCCGGAAATGGCTGCGCATCGATCACCGTGCCAACCCGGATATCAAGCCGTTCGCAGTCGCTGAGGCTTGCCAGCGGGGCCACGGTATCGTCCATGCAGGCTTGTAAGGCGCAGTTGCAAAAGAGGGCAATGCCCCGGCGAGGCGTATTTTCTAGGACAAGGGGTTCCATGACTCGTGATTTTCATCTGCCGGGACGGAGCCCGGTGTACGCCACTTACGGCATGGCCGCGACCAGCATGCCCGCGGCCACTCTCGTGGCGATCGATGTGCTGCGCGCTGGCGGCAACGCGTTGGACGCCAGCGTCGCGGCGGCGGCGGTGCTGGGCGTGATCGAGCCGCAATCGACCGGCATCGGCGGTGATTGCTTCTGTCTCTACGCGCCCGCTTCGGGTGGCGTGGTTGCGCTGAACGGCTCCGGCCGGGCCCCGGCGGCGGCAACGATCGACCGGTTCGAAAACCTTACCGCTTTCGAGAACACCTCCCCCCACGCCGTCACCGTGCCGGGCGCGGTCTCGGCCTGGGAGACGCTGCTGGCCGCGCATGGGACGCGGGGCCTCGATGAGCTATTGCAGCCGGCCATTCGATTGGCCGAGGAGGGGCATCCGGTGCACCACCGGGTCGCATATGACTGGCGCAACGCCGCCGAAAAGCTGCGCCAAACCGGCGCGCACGCGTTCCTGCCCGGTGGGGCGCCCCCGAACGAGGGCGACCGCTTCACCCAACCCAACCTGGCGCAAACACTTCGCACCATCGCCCGGGAGGGCGCGCGCGGGTTTTACGAGGGCGCGGTTGCCGCCGACATGGTCGCCACATTGCGCGCCCGGGGTGGCCTCCACACCGAGGCCGATTTTGCCGCGGGCCGTGCCGGGGCGGAGTTCGTGACGCCGATCCGGACCGGCTGGCACGGCTATGATGTGTGGCAGTGTCCGCCCAACGGCTCCGGCCTGCTAGTCCTTATGCTGCTGGGCATCCTGGAGGGGTTTGCGCCCACCGACGACCCGCTCAGCCCGCTGCGGCTGCACCGGCATATCGAGGCCGCGCGACTAGTTTATCGGGATCGCGACGCCTTCTTGGGCGACCCGGCACAGGCCGCCATTCCCGTCGCCCGCCTGACCGACCCGGCCTATTTGGCGCAGTTGCGCGGCTTGATCTCAGACGACCGCGCCATGGCGCACATGCCCGCCGCCGGGGAGGCGATGCTGCCGGCGCATCGGGACACGGTTTATCTCAGCGTCGTGGACCGGGATGGGAATTCCTGCAGCTTCATTAATTCGCTGTTCCAATCCTTCGGCTCCGGCATCCTGGCGGAAGCGTCCGGGGTGATGCTGCAAAACCGCGGCCTCGGCTTTAGGATCGAACGCGGCCACCCGAATTGCATCGCGCCGGGCAAGCGGCCGATGCACACCATCATCCCTGGGATGGTGACGCAGGCCGGGCGGCCCGTCATGCCGTTCGGCGTCATGGGCGGACATTTTCAGCCGATGGGTCAGACCTGGTTCCTCAGCAACCTCCTGGAATACGGCCTCGATATCCAGCAATCGCTCGATCTCCCCCGGGTGTTCCCCACCGCTGGTCAGGTCGAGGCCGAACGCGGCATTTCGGCCGCCACCCGCGCCGCGCTCGCGGCCATGGGCCATGAGGTGATCGAGGCCGAGCGTCCGCATGGGGGTGGGCAGGCCATCTGGATCGACCATGCGCGCGGCTGCCTGATCGGCGGATCGGACCCGCGCAAAGATGGAATGGCATTGGGATATTGACATGAACCCCTGTAATCTGACGAACCCCAGTGATCTGACGAACCCCCGTAATCTGACGAACCCGTGTGATCTCACGGCCCGGGCCGCACGCCGGTTGATCGGGAACAAGCGTCTGTCCGCGGTCGAATTACTGGACAGTTGCCTCGACCGCATCCGCGCCGTGAACCCGGCGGTGAACGCAATCGTCGCCATGGACGAGGCCGGTGCCCGGGCGCAGGCGGAGCGGGCCGATCAGGCGGTCCGCCGGGGCGACACCCTCGGTCCGCTGCATGGCCTTCCGGTCGGGATCAAGGATACGGAGGACGCGGCCGGCCTGCCGACGACGTTCGGGAGCCCATTATTCCGACGCAACATTGCGTCGCATGACCATCGCACCACCGCCGCCATAAGGGCCGCCGGAGGGATCGTGCTCGGCAAAACCAACGTGCCGGAGTTCGCGGCCGGCGCCAACACGCGCAACGCGGTGTTTGGGGCGACCGGTAATCCATTCGATCCGATGCGCTCGGCCGCCGGGTCGTCGGGCGGATCGGCGGTGGCGCTTGCGTGTGGGATGCTGCCGCTCGCCACCGGGTCCGATCTGGGCGGTTCGCTCCGGAACCCGGCGGCGTTCTGCGGCATCGTTGGCTTCCGGCCGTCGCCCGGGCTGGTGCCGGCGGAGGCGCGGCAGCATGGCTGGTCTGGCCTGTCGGTGCTGGGCCCAATGGCGCGGAACGTGGCCGATACGGCGCTGCTGCTGTCCGCCATGGCCGGGCATGAACCACGCGACCCGTTCTCCGCTCCCATCGATGCGACCGGCTTCGCGGCGTTGCCGGAGATCGACCTGGCCAGCATCCGCGCCGCGTTCACGCCGGATTTCGGCTTCGCACCCACCGAAAACGGTGTCCGCGCGGCGTTCGCGGAAAAAACCGCCCTGTTCCGCGCCGTGCTGGCCCGGGGTGACGACGCGACCCCGGATTGCACCGGCGCGGACCGGGCGTTCGAGGTGCTGCGCGCCATCGGTATGGTGGCGGCGCATCAGGATAAATGCCGGGACCATCCCGGCCAGGTCGGCCCCAACATCCGCGCCAATGTCGAGGAGGGCCTGCGCTACACCGCCGTGGACGTGGCGGACGCCATGACGGCCCAGACCGTGCTCTATCGCCGTTGGCAGGAATTCTTCGCCGAGTATGACGTGGTGATCACCCCCGCGATCACCATCAGCCCCCGGCCGTGGACCGAGCTGTATCCGTCCGAGATCGATGGCCGGCCAACCCGCACCTATTTCCATTGGCTGGCCCTATCCTATGCCGTCACCCTGGCCGGACACCCGGCGGTGGCGCTGCCGTGCGGCCTGGACGGGCAGGGGATGCCATTCGGCCTGCAAATCGTCGGGCGGCGCGGGGCGGACCGGCACGTGCTGGCGGTGGCGGCGGCGTTTGAACGATACCTGGCTTGGGATGGGCGCACCGCGCGGCCGGTGCCTGACTTGACGCGACTACGTTCTGCGCCACCCTTGTCGAGCGCCCCGGGTTTTTTGGGCTTTTAAAACGGCACCGTCAGACTTTATTTTATTCGCCATCCGTGTCTAATTACGATACGAAGATTTAAATTATGGGACAAATGTCCGTGCATAAAAACTTTGCACGCTTGCCTGAAATCCGCGCGCTCACCTCGCTTCGGGGAGTGGCCGCAATGGCCGTCATCCTGCAGCATTTCTCCACGACCGCGCAGACCTACAGCACCGGGTGGATTCCCTCCGTCGTTCCACACGGCTACATGGCGGTGGACCTCTTTTTCGTGCTGAGCGGGTTCATTATGGCCTACACCTACC
>JAYVOF010000162.1:0-10844 GCA_043758105.1 Rhodospirillales bacterium
GCAGCCAATCCCGCGGGGTGGAGCAGCCCGGTAGCTCGTCAGGCTCATAACCTGAAGGCCACAGGTTCAAATCCTGTCCCCGCAACCACGCTCCACCACAAACCAAAAACGCCGGCCCGCATCATTGCGCGCCGGCGTTTTGCGTTGAGCCAACCCCGTTTCACCGGACACACAGGATCGTTAAGGCAGTGGCACCTTCCGCATACCGGGGACCGGCTGCCCGGCGTAATACTCCGCTGCCGCGTCGATTTCGGCCGGGGTCATGTTGCGGGCGACGTTACGCATTTGCTGGTTAATGTCGTTGTGCCGGGCTCCGGACACGAACGCCGTCAGTTGCGCGCGCAGATAGACCGGGGACTGACCCTCGAGCCAGGCGCTTCCGGCCTTGTTGTCGATGCCGCCGTGGCAGGCGGCGCAGGGGGCGATGTTGCGCATCGGGGCGCCGCTGACCACGATCGCCGGGGCCGCCCCGTTGCCGGTGGCGGGATGCGTGCCGGGCAGGCGGGGGAGAAAGGCGTAATAGGCGGCGAGGTCGCGCATGTCTGGATCCGACATGCCGGTGGCCCTTGGCGTCATCACCGCATTGACCCGGGCCCCCGAATTATAATCGCGGAGCTGTTTATACACCATCGTTGCATACTGGCCCGCCAGGTTGGGCGAATCGGCTTCGCTTAGGCCCCGTGCGCCGTGGCAGGACGTGCAGGCCATCGCCAGGGTGGCCCCTCGGCCGATCGCGCCGGCATCGCCCAGCTGCAGCATCTGTGGTGTCACGACGACGTTGGTGGTCCGAGCCACGGGCTCGATCGGGGATGATGCAACCGGTGCCGGGCGCACCAGCCCGGCGGCGCTGCAGATCGCGTCCCATACGCCGCTAAATGGGGTCCCGGTCTGGAACAGCGGCAGGGCCACGAAACCGATGCCGGCCGACAGCACCGCGACCAGCCCCGTCGCCGCCACGGCTGATGTGAACCAGCGGTTGCGGAACGAATACAGCCGCTCTGGCGCTTCCGGGGTCATTGCGCCGATCCGATTCGCACCACGGGCACTGCGCTGTTCGGAACGGCCAGCAGGTCGGCGATCGGGAAGCCGTAATTGATGACGGTCAGTGCGATCATCAGTCCCACCCATAGTCCGAAGCCGTTCAGCGCCGCCGGCATCCGGCGCGGTACGTGCGCGGCCACGCTGAACCGGTATTCCCCTGGCTCGACCCGGCGGGCGCGGTGGCCGCGGATCAGCACCGCCAGGAACAGGCCACCCGACACGACCAGGATGGCGCCCCCCACCACGGACGCCATGACCGACAGCGCCTGGGCGGCGATCGCCGGGTCGGTGTAGTCGTAGAACGCCATCCGCCGCGGCATGCCCAGGATCCCCACGTAATGCCAGGGAAACGTCAGCACAATCATGCCGGCAAACCACGTCCAGAGCTGCGCCCGCATCAGGCCGAGATCCGCCAGCGCGCGGCCCGTCAGATGCGGCCACAGATCATAGGCGATGGCGAAATACATGATGACGATGGCACCACCGAAGATCAGGTGGAAATGCCCGGTAATCCACTGCGTGTTATGGATGCTGGCGTCCAGCTGATAGCTCATGTTGATAATGCCGCCCGCGCCGCCGAACCCCAGCATGACGAACGAGAACGTCAGCGCCAGCATCATCGGGTTCCGCCACGGCAAGGCCGTCAGCCAACCGAGCATGCCCGTACCGCCACGCAGCCGACCTGCAATCTCAACGGACGCGCAGATTGTGAACACCGTCAGCAACGTCGGCAGCGCCACAAGGGCGGTGAATACCGAGTGCATGAACTTGAACCCGGCCCCCACCTGCGGGTCCGCGAACAGGTGGTGCACGCCGATCGGCATGGCCAAAACTAGGAACAGCGCGAAAGAAATGCGTGCCATCGGATCGCTGAACAGCCGCCCGCCGATCGCCCGCGGGATGATGGTGTAATAAGCGATGTAGGCCGGCATCAGCCAGAAATAGACGATGGCATGCAGCGTCCAGGAAAAGAACACCCGCGCCAGCCCGGCGTCGATCGTGGCGGTCAAGCCGAGGGCGGCGGGAATGATCTGGAACAGCAGCTCGAGCGCCGCGCCCACCGCGGTCCAGGCCCACAGATAGGACCCGGCCACATTGGCAAACATCGCTAGCGGCACCGGCTCCCCCTGATGGGCCCGCTTCCAGGACGTGAGGTTGACCGACATCAGGGCCACCCAAATCCACGAGCCCACCACCACCAGCACGATGCCGATGTAGTAGAACGGGTTGCCGATCAGCGGCGGATAGAAGGTGTACAATACCGAGGCGAGCCCCAGCGACACCGGGACCATCGCCATCACGGTGCCAACCGCCATCAGGCCGAAGCCGGCCCAGGCCCAGCGCCGCCCGATCATGGGCCGGTGCAACGCCGCCTCGGTAATCGCATAGCCGAAGCCCATCGCGACCAATGTCGGGAACACATAGGCCATCGTCGTGCCGTGCGCGGTAACGGCCCGGTAATACCACTCGGGATTACTGATCCAGGCCTGCAGCGGGCTGCGCACGATCATCTGCCATTCGCCCAACAGCAGCGCCAGCGCGAAGCCCGCGAAGGCCAGCCAGAAATGCGCGAGGATCAGCCGGCTACTCGGCAACACAGGACAGCCTCCGCCGGTTGGCCGCCAGTTTCAGGAACGCGGACTTGTCGATGATCTTGACCCGGCCCCACATGCCCTCATGCCCGGCGCCACAAAATTCGTGGCACGGCATGACCCGGTCGGACGGGGTGGCGAACCGGGTGGTGACGGTGGAAATATAGCCCGGCACCAGCATAGTATTCACGTTGCTCCCCTGGATCAGGAAGCCGTGCATCACATCCGCACTGGTGGCCCGCATCGTGATGGGCGTGTCGGTCGGCAGGAGGATGCATTGCGGGGTGAACGAGTATTGCTGGCCGATCGCCCGCACGGTGACGGAGCCATCGGGCTCCAGCGCGCTACCGAGGTTGCTTTCGATGAACTCGCCTTTGATATGCAATGTCCGCGGGTCCGCCGTTTCGACCCGCGATTGCGGCATGATTGCTTGGTGGATCCCGGCATAGGCGGCCATGACCACCAGCAGCATCACGATCCCCACGGACACCGTGCCCCACCGCCGCTCGATCCGCGCGGTGGGATCGTCGTGATGCACATCGCTCATGCGCCCGACCGGGGACTGAATACCAAGAAGTAGAAGGCGAACCAAAGGCCGATGACGATGGCGGTGGAGACCCCGGCCAGGACGATCGCACCGCGGGCACCGGACCTGACGATCCGGTCCACCTCCTCATCGATGGTCACAGCTTGTGAGCCGTCATTGCGAGCCGCCGCTTGGCGGAGAAGCAATCCAGGGGCCGCCAGCGCTCCGGTTGCCCCTGGATCGCGTCGCCCAGCGGCTCGCGATGACGGGGAGAGGTCGGTCGTGTAATCCGAGTTGATCATGACGGCCTCAATCCAGCGGTGCCGCGCGCAGCACATTGGCCTGGTGCGCGGAGATGGCCGAGCCGCGGTTGCCCCAGGATAGGCGCACGTAGGTGACGACGGCGGCGATCTCGTCATCCGAGAGGCTCTGCGCAAAGGGCGGCATGCCGTGCGGCATGGGGTTGCCCGCGGTGCCGGGCGGGTAGCCGCCGTTCAGCACCATGCGGATGGGGTTGACCGCCGACTCCATCTGGATCGACGGATTGCCCGCGAGCGGCGGATAGTGCGGCGGCATGCCGCTCCCCTGCGCCCCGTGGCAGCTCGCGCATTGCCCGGTGTACACCGTCTGGCCTAGCCGCATCAGCAAGCTGCTTTCGGCGACGGGCAGGTTAGCGCTGGCGGGATCGGGTGGCGTCCCCTCACCGAGGCTTTTGAGGTAGATGGACATCGCCTGCGTATCGGCGTCGCTCATGTGCTGCAGGCTATCATAGACCACCTCCGCCATGGGGCCATACACGGCACCCCGCGGCGACACCCCGGCACGGAGCAGGCTGCCGATCTCGTCCACGCTCCACTCCCCAAGCCCCGCTTCTTTGTTGGAGGTAAGGGAGGGGGCATACCAATTCTGCATGGGAATCAGCCCGCCCTGGAACGCCTTGGACTCGGACGAGCCGCCCAGCGCGTTGATGGCGCTGTGGCACATCGCGCAGTGTCCCAATCCTTGGACTAAATAGGCGCCGCGGTTCCAGGGCTCGGACTTGGTGCGGTCCGGCTGGAATTCGCCTTCCTGAAAATATAGCGTCCGCCATCCCAGGATGAGCGACCGGTTATTGTACGGAAACCGCAAATCATGCGGCTTGCTGGCCTCACGGATCGGCGGAATGGACTTCATATAGGCGAAAATCGCATCGGAATCCGTCCGCGTGACCTTGGTATAGGACCCGAACGGCATGGCCGGATACAGCAGGCCGCCATCCGGAGAGCGCCCGGTGTGCATCATGGTATAGAACGATTGCGCGGTGTATTTGCCCATCCCCGTCTCGGCATCGGGCGTGATGTTGGGTGAGAACAGCGTGCCGAATGGCGTCAGCATCGCCCGGCCCCCGGCGAACGGCTTGCCGCCGGGCTGGGTATGACAGGCGATGCAGTCGCCGGCCCGGGCCAGATATTCGCCCCGCTGGATGGCGGCACCGTCTTGCGCCACCGCAGGGTGCCAAGGCACGGCGAGCGTTGCAGCCAGGAAAAGCAGGCGAAGCGCGGTCGTCATGGCGGTTCGCTCCCACAGGCCAGCGGCATCGGATTGCTACCGGCGGGCGAGGGGGCGGAGCCCGCCACGGCCGGGACGGTCGCGAGCCATGCGGCCACGGCGGTCACGTCCGTCTCCGTCAAATGGCCGGCCACCATTTGCATGCAGTCCGGCGCGGCGGCGGTTCGCGTGCCATAGCGCCATCCGCCGAGCTGCGCGCTGATATAGCTCGGCTGTAACCCGATCAGGCCGGGGATGCCCGGCTCCATCCCGGTATAGGCCGGGCCGTGGCAGGTCGAACACGCAGGGACGCCCCGGGCCCCGTCGCCGTGCTGCGCCAAGGATTGGCCGAGCGCCAGCAACTCCGCGCTCACGATTGGCACGACCGGTGCCGGCACGGGCGGATGCTGCGCCGCATAGTATTCGGCCATGGCCCGCAGCGTAGGATCGGGCAGATATCCCAGCAAATAGCTCATCGGGGCATAGCGGCGGCGCCCGTCCCGAAACGCGACCAGCTGATTATACAAATATCCGGCGGGCTTGCCGGAAAGGCGGGGAAACGCCGCGTTCTGCGTGCCCTCGCCGGTCGCGCCGTGGCACGGGGCGCAGGCCAGAACACGCGCCGCCATCGTGTCCGGGGCCTGTTCGAGCGTTTGCGGTGTCGTCGTTTGAGCCGGGGTCGGGCGCGCGCTCAGCAACGTCAGCGCGCCGCATACGATCATAATATTTCGTCTCACCAATCGTATTCCCTTCGAGACCCGATCGTATCTGTGCAGAAAAAAACCTACCGGCTTCGGGTCATGATGGGCAGGGTCGGAAACTACCTAGTCGCGCGCCAGAACCGATCGGAACCCGCCCGAGCCGGACGGTTCAGCTGACGTTTTCCGATAGAACATACCTTTGATCGCCTCGACGACGGCCAGGTAAGCCGCGGTCGCACCCACCACGAACAGGAAGAAAGTCGTGGGTGGCGGGACGAAGCCGAACCATTGCCCGACCGGCAGCAGCGGTAAGACGATCGTCACCGCCGTCGCACCCAGCGCCGTGAGGATCAGCAACCCATGCGGCCGGCTGCGAAAGAACCAGCGCCGGGTCCGGATCGAAAACACCACCAGGACTTGCGCCGTCAACGACGCCATGAACCACCCGGTGTGGAACATAACCTCACCCGCACCGAAAAAACGCAGCAGGACGAAGAACGTCAGGAAGTCGAAGGCGGAGCTGACCGGTCCAAACACCAGCATAAAACGCCGCACCAAGGTCATGTCCCACTGCAGCGGCCGGGCCACGATCTCCGGATCGACATGATCGAACGGCAGCGCGATCTGTGACACGTCATACAGCAGATTATTCAGCAAAATCTGGATCGGCAGCATCGGCAAGAACGGTAGGAACAGCGACGCCCCCGCCATGCTCAGCATGTTGCCGAAATTGGAGCCCGAGCCCATCAGCACGTATTTGGTGACGTTCTGCACCGCACCGCGCCCGGCCGTCATCGCCTCCCGCACGACGCCCAAATCCTGATTGAGCAAGATGATGTCCGCCGCCGCCCGCGCCACATCCGCCGCGCCATCGACCGAGATGCCGACGTCCGCCGCATGCAACGCGGGCGCATCGTTGATGCCGTCCCCCATGAAGCCCACGACGTGCCCCAGCCGCTTCAGCGACAGCAGCACACGGTGCTTCTGCTGCGGATTGACCCGGCAGAACAGGTTCGTATGCGGCAGCGCGCCGATCAGCGCCTCGTCCGACATCCGCTCCAGCTCCGTGCCACTCAGCACGCCGGTGACCGGGACGCCGATCTCCTGAAACACGTGCCGGCTCACCTGCTCGTTATCGCCGGTGAGCACTTTGACCGTGACACCGGCCTCGGCCATGGCGCGGATCGTGACGCCGGCGCTGGCCTTGGGTGGGTCGAGGAACACCGCGAAACCGGAGAACACCAAATCCGCTTCGTCCGACACCGCGGCCGTGGCGTGGTCCGCAGCCACCTGCCGGCTCGCGACGCCCAGCGCCCGGTATCCCTCGCGCCCCAGCCCGTCGAGTGTTGCCTCGAACGCCTGCCTTGTGGCGGGATCGAGCGGCACGGCCTCGCCATCCTTCTCGTATTGCCCCGATAGGCGCAGCACATCCTCCGGCGCGCCTTTCACGATCAGCCGCCGCGTGCCCTCATGCTCGACCAGCACCGACACGCGCCGCCGCTCGAAATCGAACGGCACCTCATCGATTTTGCGCCAGGGGCCGATGTCGAACGGACGCGCCCCCACGATCGCAGCGTCGAGCGGGCTTTTCATGCCGCTTTCGAATTGGCTGTTGATGCAGGCATCGGCATAGGTGCTGTCACACTCGGCGCCATGGCCATCGATGGTGCGGACCAGCTTGATCGCCGCCTCCGTCAGCGTACCGGTCTTGTCCGTGCACAGCATATCCATGGCGCCCAGATCGTGGATGGCCGACAGGCGCTTTACGATCACCCGGCGCTTGGACAGCTGCAGCGCCGACCGCGCCAAGGTCACCGTCACGATCATCGGCAGCAATTCGGGCGTGAGCCCCACCGCCAGCGCCACGGCGAACATCAGCGATTCCAGCAACGGACGGTGGAACCAGACATTCACCACCAGCACGAACAGCACCATAAAGAGGGTGAACCGCATGATCAGCAGGCCGAATTTGCGGATGCCCACGGCAAACGCGGTCGCCGGCGGCTTCTCTGCCAGGGCCACCGCGAGCTTGCCCAGCGCCGTCTGTTTGCCCGTGAGGCACACGAGGACCACCGCCGTACCGCTGATGACCGACGTGCCGGCAAACACCGCATTGGATGCGCCCGTGGCGGCTTCGGTGCCGGACGCTGTGTCGCTCGCGCGTTTTTCGGCCGGATAGGGTTCGCCGGTCAGCAGCGCCTGATTGACATAAAGATCCCGGCTTTCCAGCAGGCGGCAATCGGCCGGCACCAGATCCCCGGCGATCAACTCGGCGACGTCGCCGGGCACGAGTTGGTCGATCGGCACCGAAATCACCGTGCCCCCGCGCCGCACGCTGGCCTGCACCGCGACCGACCGCCGCAGCGCCTCCACCGCACTCTGCGCCCGCGTCTCCTGCACGAAGTCCAAGCTGATGCTCAGCAGCACGATGGCGGTGATGATCACGAAACTCGGCACGTCGCCCGTCACCGCCGACAGCCCGCTTGCCGCCAACAGAAGGATCACCAATGGGTTCCGGAACCGCGCCAGGAATTGCAGCACGAGCGGCCTGCGCTTCTCCGCCGCTGCGTCATTCGGCCCATATTCCGCCAGACGCGACCCCGCGCTGGCCACATCGAGCCCGCCCACGGCCGTGTCGAGCCGCGTCAGCAACTGATCGGACGGCACCTGCCAAAACGCCTCCAGCCCCGGCACCCCGGGGGACGGTGAGGGTGCGCTGGCAGGCGTCGGGGTCAGCGCGTCCATTATGACGGGATGAACCAAGACCTTCCCGCGCGATAGGGTCGGAATCTACGCAGACGCTGCCCGGGGCTTACGCCGTCATTGCGCGCCGCTTGCGAAGCAATCCAGGCGCGACAATCGCTCTCGTGGCCCTTGGACTGCTTCGCCGCCCAGCGACGTCTCGCAATGACAGGCAACGAGCACAGGTAGTGAGGTAAAACGTCTCATCATCGAACGAGGACAGGTTTCATGGCCTTATCTTGGCGGCTGGGCGTCGTATTGATTCCCCTATTGGTTGGCGCCACCGCCAGCCTGGCCCAGGCGGAAACCAAGTACCGCGCCATCCTGATCGGCGGCGACACCAGCCTCCCGGTGTTCGACAACGCCACCGCCGCCCTCGGCCGCGCCCTCCAACGACGGGGCGTGAGGGGCATCGAGCTTATCCACACCAGCCGCGCCACGATCCGCACGGTCCTCAAATCCATCGCCACCCTGAAGCCCGGCCCGGGCGAGGGCTGCCTTGTGTTCGCCACCTCGCATGGCGGTAAGGGGGCGGGGCTTTATCTGTCCCGCTCGGACGAGTTCCTGACCTCGCAAGCCCTCGATGCGGCGCTTTCGCAATCCTGTGGTGACCGGCCGACGGTGGCGATCCTGTCCGCGTGCTATTCCGGCCTGTTCACCGAGCCGCCGATGGCCCGGCCTAATCGGGTTATCCTCACCGCCGCCCGCGCCGACCGTCCGTCATTCGGCTGCGGTGCCGGGCGGCGCTTCACGGTGTATGATGCCTGCCTGCTCGACCACATCCGCACCGCTAGCACCTGGCCCGCGCTGCATTACGCGATCCAGGGCTGCGTCACGCGGGAGGAGACGGACGAGCAGGAAGAGCCGTCCGAGCCACAACTGTTCGTGGGCGGTGCGATGCCGGACCTGGCCGTGCCCGGCGCGCCCTGATCCAGCCCTTCCGCCGCGCGGCCGTCCTGCGTATCGTGTGGCAACGCTGCAAAGGATGAACCCATGCTGAACCGTCGCACCCTGCTTGGCGCCGTTGGTGCCGTGCCCTTCCTGTGGGATTCCGCATTCGCCGATACGCCGAAGGACGCGCTGATCATGGCGTTTACCATGGACGATATCGTCAGCATGGACCCGCAAGAAAGCTTTGAATTCACCGGTGAAGAGGTGCTGGGCAATTGCTATGACCGGCTGATCCTGCCGGATCTGAAGGACCCGACGCAGATCAAGCCGGATTTGGCCGCGAGTTGGTCCACGAGTGAGGACGGCCTCACCACCATCTTCAAGATGGCGCCGGGCCGCAAATTCGCCAGCGGTGCTGCGGTGACGGCCGAGGACGCGGCATTCACGCTGCAGCGCGCGGTGATGTTGAACAAGGCGCCGGCGTTCATCATCAACCAGTTCGGCTTCACGCCCGAGAATGTGCGGGAAAAGATCGTGGCCAAGGATGACACGCTGACGCTCACCATCGCCGAAAAGGGCTCGCCCTCTTTCCTGCTGTATTGTCTGTCGGCGCTGGTGGGCAGCGTGGTGGAAAAGAAAATCGTGATGCAGCACGCGGCCGGGGACGATTTGGGAAATGCGTGGCTTAAGGCCGGCAATAGCGCCGGGTCGGGCGGGTATGTGCTGCGCAGTTGGAAGGCGAGCGAGAGTGTGGTGTGCGAGAGCAACCCGAACGCCGTGAGCCCCGGTAAGATCCGCCGCCTGATCATCCAGCATCGTCCGGAGCCGGCGACGCAGTTATTGGGCCTGCAGAAGGGCGATATCGACATTGCACGCAATTTGAGCCCGGACCAGCTGACGATGCTGGGTAAGGACGACGCGTATGCTTTGGTGACGGCACCCAAGAGCTACATCAACTATCTGGCGCTGAACCAGAACCACCCGGTGCTGTCCAAGCCGGAGGTGCGGCAGGCGATCAAATGGGCGATCGATTACGAGGGCATTTCCGCCAGCATCACCCCCAGCACCTATAAGCCGCATCAGGCATTCCTGCCGGAAGGCTTCCCCGGTGCGCTCACGGATTTGCCGTTCAAGAAGGACATTCCGCGGGTCAAGAAGCTGCTGGCCGATGCCGGCGTGCCGGACGGGTTCGAGATCACGATGGACCATCCCTCGGCCGCCCCGTTCAACGACGTGGCCCAGGCGATCCAGGCCAATCTGGCCGAGGCCGGCATCAAGGTCACGCTAATCGCCGGAGAACAGAAGCAAGTCATCACCAAGACCCGGGCCCGCCAACATCAAATCGCCATGGTCCGCTGGGGCAGCGACTACATGGACCCGCACAGCAATGCGGAGACGTTCAACATCAACACCGACAATACCGAGGCGCAGAAGAACCGAACCCTGGCCTGGCGCAGCAATTGGAAGGACGATGACTTCACGGCCCGCGCGATCGAGGCATTGAAAGAGCCGGACGCCGGACGCCGCGTGGCCGATTACGAGCGCCTGCAGCGCGACCATCAAGAGCGCAGCCCGTTCGTGATCCTGTCGCAACAAATCGAGGTGGCCGCCATGCGCAAGACGACGACCGGGCTGGACCTGTCCCTGCTGAGCGACCGCAGCAAATACACCGGCGTAACCAAGGCGTGACCACAACAAAAGCAGCATAACGTGAGTACTGCAGACCGCCCCCTCTCCCTCCGGGAGAGGGCTGGGGTGAGGGGAGCAGCGAGGACTGACTCACGCCGGGGCGCGCGGCTGGCTTTAGTTTCGGAGGACGGCACC
>JAYVOF010000163.1:0-10827 GCA_043758105.1 Rhodospirillales bacterium
CCGCGACCACCTTCAGCACCGGCTCCTTGTCCCCATGCTCCCGGTTCTCCTTCAGCCGGCGAAACACGTTCTCCACGCCCACCACCGCATCATCCACCAGCTCACCGATGGCGATCGCGAGGCCGCCCAACGTCATGGTGTTGATGGACAGACCGAACGCCTTGAACACCAACACGGTGATCAGGATCGAGACCGGGATGGCGGTCAGCGAGATCAGCGTTGTGCGCACGTTCAGCAGGAACATGAACAAGACGATGGCCACCACGATGACCGCGTCCCGCAAGGCCGCCTCGACATTGCCGACCGACGCTTCGATGAAATTGCCCTGGCGGAACAGCACCGTGTCGGCTTTCACGCCCGGCGGCAGGGTGCGGCCCAGGGCGCCCAAGGCGGACTCGACGGCACGGGTCAGGGTGACGGTGTCGGCGCCGGGCTGCTTCTGGATGGATAAAATCACCGCCGGCTTGCCGTTGGCCCCGGCGTCACCGCGCTTGAAGCGGGGGGCAAATCCGACGCTCGCGACCTGGCTGAGCACAATGGACTGCCCCTGCTTCGTGGTCACCACCAGGCTGCGCAAATCCTCGATCCTTGTGGTGCGGCCGATATTCCGGATCACGTATTCCGCCCGGTTCTGGTCCACGAAGCCGCCGCCGGAGTTGGCGCCGAACTGCTTGATCGCCCGCTCCAACTCATCGAGCGAGACATCGAGCCGGGTCATCTGCGCGATGTCCGGCGTCACTTGATAGGTGCGGACCTCGCCGCCGATCGGGATCACTTGCGCAACCCCGGGGATGGACAGCAGGCGGGGGCGCACGGTGAAGTCCGCCAGCTCCCGGATATCCATGGGCGGCGCGTCCCCGGACATGGCGACCAGCATGATCTCGCCCATGATGGAGGTGATCGGGCCCATTTGCGGCACGACGCCAGCGGGCATCTGCTCCCGCACCGAGGCCAGGCGCTCGGCCACTTGCTGGCGGTCGAGATAGATGTCGGCGCCAAATTCGAACTCGACGTAAATGATCGAGAGGCCGACGCCGGAGACCGAGCGCACCCGCTGCACGCCGGGCATGCCGTTCATGGCGGTTTCCAGCGGATAGGTCACCAGCTGCTCGACCTCTTCGGGCGCCATGCCCTCAGCCTCGGTCATGAGGGTGACGGTCGGGCGGTTGAGGTCAGGGAACACGTCCACCGGCAGCCGGGTCATGGTCCAGCCGCCGTAGCCCACCAGCACGGCGGCGATCACCAGGACGAAGATCCGGTTCTTGAGGCTGGCCGTGACCAGGACGTTGAACAGCGCGCCCATCAGCGGACCTGGTTCAGCAAATCGGCCCCTTGGATGACGATACGCTGCTCGGCTTTGATGCCCGCCAGCACCAGCACGGTGCTGCCATCCAAGGGTTGCAGCCGGACGGGGCGGGGGACGAAGCGCTCGGCGGTCACGTGGTCCCATACCGCGGCGCCGCCGTTCGGCATCCGCACCACCGCTGTCCGCGGTAGGGCGAAGCCTTTTTCCTGTGTGGCGACATTGGCGATGACGGTCACAGGTGCCCCGACCGACAGGCTGGCGGGCGGGTTCTCGATCCGGAATTGCAGCGGGACCGCGCCTTGCCGCAACGACAAGCCCCGCCCGACGAAACCAACTTTGATCGGCGTGCCGTCGGTCGCCCGGGCCGAGGCGCTGGTCATCTGGCTGGCGATGGCCGGGTCGAAGGCGAGCGCCTCGATCCAGAGCCGCTTCGGATCGACAATCTCGAACAGGATATCCTTGCTCTCGACCACTTGCCCGGTCGTGACGTTGGCGACCGACACCACGCCGGAGACGGGGGCGCGCAGCACCTCACCCTGCACCAGTGTCGGTTGCAGCGCCGCCCGGCGGGCCTGGGCGCCGGCCAGCTCGGACCGGGCGTCATCGACGTCCTTGCCCGCTACGCTGCCGGCCAGAGCGTTGAGGCGGCTTACTTTTTGCTGGGCGATGCGGATTTGCGAGTCGAGCTCCGCGATCTGTGCCTGCAGCCCGCCCCGCTCCACGCCGCTGATGACCGGCACGACCAGGGCCAGCGCGTCACCCTTCTGCACCACCTGGCCAACATGGGCCAGTTCGGTGCCGGTGGACTGCACCCGGCCGCTTTGGGTGCTTTGCACTCGTCCGGCGGTGGCCGGGTCGGGAATGATCTGGCCAATGAGCTGCACCGTCCGGGCGGACTGAGTTTCGGTGGCGAGCACGGTCCGGACCGCCAGCAACCGTTGTGCATCCTTCGGCATGGACACGCTACCATCCGGCAGGCGTCGGGGCGTATCGCTCACGACCGGGGCCAGGGCGTCGCCGTCATCCGCACCACTATGCGCGAACGCCGTGCCGGCCGTGACGAGGCCAACCAGCAATACGGCGGCCGCCGACACGGCCCGCCACTTTCCCCGGGCGCGCAGGGCGACCATGGTCAGTATGCCCAGCACGAATGACAGCGCCGCCGTGGCCAGGCCGCGCCCTGTGCCGAGCAGGCCTTCCATCATGGTGCCGCCCGTCACGACGGAATGCGGGGAATCTGGAACGTCGAGCGTGGCGGTCAGCAGGTCGGCCGTGTCACCGGCGGTCACGGTGAAGGTCAGCTCGTGATGGCCGGAGTGGGCGAGCCAGGGGGCTTGCAACACGTAGGTTCCGTCTGCCTGGGCCTCCGCCTTGGCCGTGGTGTCGCCCTCCGCCACTTCGACCGTGCCGTCCGTGATGGGCTCGTTGGTGGCGAAATGATCGAGGGTGACGACCAAGGTTTGGCCCTTGGCGACGCCGACCAGCTCGAATTCGGCGGACGCCGCCTCTGCTCGCGGCGCGGCTCCGGCCGTGGGTGCCGCCGCCGGCGCGTCGTCGTGCCCGGCGTGCGCCGAGGCGGCGACCGGGGTGGCCAGAAGCATGACCAGGGCCAGCATACCGAAGGCTGGACTGCCGCCCCTGGATTGATTCGCCAAGCGGCTCGCAATCCTGTTGTTGGGCATAGTGATCCTCATGGCATCAGGCCCAAGGCCTGGTTCAAACGTCCACGCGCCTGACGCGCACCGATATCCGCCCGCTCCCGTGCCGCATCGGCCTGGAACGCGAGCGTGCGGGCGCGGATCAGGTCAGCCAGCGCCGTGTTGCCCTCGGCGAACGAGCGCTCGAATAGACTGCGTTGCCGCTCGAACACGGTGGCGCGCCGGCGGGACAGGTCCTGTGACGTGATGGCGCTAGCTAACTCGATTTGGGCACGGCTCTCGGCGCCGCCAAGCTCCCGCTCCAGCTTCGCCAGCGTGGCCACAGCGTCCGTGTATTCCACCTCCGCCGCCGCGCGCCGGGGTGCATTGCGTGTCTCGGTCGCAAACGGGATGCGCACCTGCACGCCCAGCGAATGGTCATAGACGTTGCCATTGATGTCGCGCGTCCGGCGGCCGATCAGCGCGATCTCCGGGCTGTCCCGCGTCTGAATGCCCGCCAAATCCCGGTTGGCCCGGGCCACCTCCACGGCACGCTGCGCCTCGATGATGCGCGGATCGATCGGCCGGGCCTGGGTTGCGGGTGCTGTGGGCTCGTTCAGCGCGCCCGCCACCGGATCGAGGCCGGTGAGCGTGCGGAAGTCCACCCGGGCAGTGTCCAGGGTGGCGGTCTTTTCCGTGAGCGTCGCCTCCGCCTCGATCCGGTCGGCGCTGGCCACCAGCAGTTCGGCCTCCGCCGCATCGCGCCCGCGGACCCGGCGGGCCAAATCCGCCTCCAGCGCACGGGCGTCCTGCAGCCGCGCCTGGCTGGCCCGCCGATCGGCCTCCGCCACCGCGACCGCCGCCAAGGCCTCACGCACCTGGCCTGCGACCTCGAGCAGCTGGCGCACGCCCTCCGCTTCCAGGCGGGACAAATCGGCGTTCGCCGCCCGGACGGAAGCCGTGCCCTCGCCCGGCAGCCAGATTTGCGTGCCGACCGACAGCTCCGCATCGCGCGCATTGCGGTTGCGAATGGCCTGGTCGGTCACGTAGGCGGCCCCCAAGGTCGGTGCGCCGGGCAGGAATGCGGCGGCCGAACGCTGCTTGGCGGCGGCGACCGCTCTCCGGGCCGCCGCTCCCTGCAGCCCCACATTGCGGGTCACGGCCGCATCGATGGCCGCCGCGAGCACACGGGCGGCCTCGGCGGGGTCCAACAGACGGGGCGCAGCCAAACGCGCCGGGGCTCGTGCGGCGGCGGTCCGGCTGCCTCGGCCCTGTGCCCCGGCCTGCGACGTCACATCCAGCTCGGTGAGGCTCGGCCCGCCAGCGCCGGGCAGGGCAGGCTGCCGTGGCGTTTGGGCTCGTGACACCGGCGGGATCGTCACCGGGGCCGCACGCGAGGTAGGGCCCGGCATCAGCAGCGGTGCCGAGGATTGGGCGTGCGCCCCGGCATGCGCCAGCGGCAGCAGCGCCGTCCCCAGCAAAAAGCCCTTCACAAGACAAACGCGGTTGAACAATCCACGACCACTCCCGGCTGGTGCTTTGTCTGGTAATTTACGTTCGAGGGTGTGACCTGTTCATGTCAAAGTGTGTCAGCAGGGACGCCAGGGCAATCGACCAGGCATTATGCGTCGTGATTGGAGCAGCCGATTAGCATGGACGAAGCTGGGCCCGTCGCGGAGCCGCATATCCTCGTGGTCGAGGACGATACCGGCACGCGCGCCCTGCTGGCCCGCTTCCTGGGTGAGAACGGCTTTCGCGCGACCGGCGCCCGCAACGGCGCGGAGATGTGGGAGGCGCTGGAGGGCACCGCGATCGACCTGATCCTGCTGGACGTCATGCTGCCCGGCACGTCCGGGCTGGATCTATGCCGGGCGCTGCGCCGCACCCGCGCCACGCCGATCATCATGGTGACGGCGCGGGGTGGAGAGACGGACCGGGTGCTGGGGCTCGAGCTGGGCGCCGACGACTACGTGCCGAAGCCCTTCAGCCGGGCGGAGCTGCTGGCCCGTATCCGCGCCGTGCTCCGTCGGGGTAGGACGATGGTGGATGACCCGTCCGGCCCCCGCGCCCGCCGGCTGCGCTTTGCCGGCTGGGTTCTGGACACGGCCCGGCATGAGCTGAAATCCCCGGATGGCGCGGTGGTGGAGATCTCGGGTGCCGAATATGCCGTGCTGCTGGCCTTCCTGGAGCATCCGCAGCGCGTCATGACCCGGGACCGCATTCTGGAACTGTCCCGCAACCGTATCGGCGAGGTGTTCGACCGCAGCGTGGACGTGCTGGTCAGCCGCCTCCGCCGCAAGCTGGGCGCGCCAGAGGAGCTGATCAAGACCGTGCGCGGCTCCGGCTATCTGTTCGCCGCCGACGTGAGCCGCGCATGACTATTCTGGGCCGGCTCTGGCCCCGTGGCCTGGGGGGGCGCGCCATCTTGGTGCTGTCGGCGGCCGTGGTGCTCGTCCATCTCAGTACGGTGCTGCTGTATCATGACAGCGCGGCAGATCAGGCCGATGCGCTGTTCGCCGGTGAGGTCGCGAGCCGGGTAGCGTCTGCGGCCCGCGAAATGACCGAGATCCCTCGGCCGGAGCGCGACGCCCGCGCCCACGCGCTGTCCGCGCCGGATTTGACCCTGCATTGGGGCGATCACGCTGCAACCGCGCCAACGTCAGCCATGTTTCCGGGCTTCCGTCAGCGTCTGAGGGAACTGGCCCCCAGCGTCGGCGACATCGCTCTTCAGTTTGGCGCGATGGGGCCTGAGCCGATGCTGAGCGGCTCGGTCCCGTTGGTTGACGGCACCTACCTCAATTTTGGCTCGACCCTGGCCGGACACACGCTGCCGGGCCCGGTGCACTCGACCCTGATTTCGACCACGCTGATGGCGGTGGGCGTCGTCGCCGTGGCCTCCCTGTTGCTGCGCAGCTTGATCCAGCCGTTGCGACGCCTCGCCGCGGCTGCCGACGCGATCGGGCGGGGGCCGGACGTGATAGTGGCCGAGACTGGGCCGGAGGAGGTGCGGCACGTGGCCCAAGCCTTCAACGGCATGCAGGCCCGCATCCACCGGCTGCTGCAGGACCGGACCCACGCGCTGGCGGCGGTGTCGCACGATCTGCGCACGCCCCTCACCCGCCTACGGCTGCGCGCCGGTTTTATCGGCGATCCGGAGATGCAGGCGGCCATCGACGCCGACCTCGAGGAGATGGAGTGCATGATCGAGGCGACCCTCGCCTACCTCCGCGGCGACACCGAGACCGAGCCCACCCAAGTGACCGACCTGGCGGCCTTGCTATCCACCCTCACGGACGATGTGTGCGATGCGGGCGGGGTCGCCAGCTATGCCGGGCCGAACCACATTACCATCTCGCTGCGCCCTTCCGCGGTCAAGCGCGCGTTCGCTAATTTGGTCAACAACGCCGTGACCTATGGGGGCAACGCTGCGGTGACGGCCGTGCGCACGCCGGCCGGTGTGACGGTCCGTATCGAGGATTCTGGACCCGGCATTCCCGAAGCCGACCTCGACCGCGTGTTCGAGCCGTTCCAGCGCCTCGAGCACTCGCGCAACCGCGGGACCGGCGGGGTCGGCCTCGGCCTCGCCATCGCGCGCCGGGCCATCCACAACGAAGGCGGCTCGGTGCGCCTTATCAACCGGCCCGGCGGCGGGCTCTGCGCGGAGGTGTTTTTGCAGGGCGAGGGCGGCTGCCGGCCACATACCCACTTCAATGGGCCCACTGAGTATTTCCCGAACCTTCTCGGGAGATTTCCGGCCTTCTAAAACGCGAAGCATAAGTCGAAGGATCCTCCGAAATGCGATCTCAAGCGACGGTTATGTTCGTATTGATCTGTGCCGCGTGTGCCGATCCCGCGATACGGTCGGGCAGCGTAGCGGCATCCCCTTCAGCTCAGACAACAAGACCGGTCGGCAACCCGTCGCATCCGAGAGGAACCGCTCCCGATACCCCGGCCAATGTTCGACCCACCAGAGGATATAGGGATAACGCAGTCGATACCGACCCGTCGTCACCGCGCCATCCGGAGATTGGACCGCGAGTGATCGCACCAATTATCGACCAATGAGATTTTTAATCTCCAGCATTCAATCCGATAGTTTATACGATTGAGCCTGCCCGACAGGAGCGGACGAGACCGTCGGATACAGGAATGGCAGCTGAGCGGGATCGTCCGCTCCAACACGAGGGGCAGCCCTGGGTCCGCTCTCTGGACCTTGCCAGGCAGCGTCCAGAGAAAGGTCAGGAGGCAGCACAGGGCTGTCCTTTGACGGGTGAGGGACATTCTCGTCCCCTACCTCCGGGCTACATTCACCTTGTCCAAGGCCGCACGCAGCCCCTTTGCCAGCTTGGCTGCGTCGTCGTTGGCCCAGAAGTGCATGAAGAATAGCCGGGGCTGGTCGTCCAGCATGTGATTGTGGACGGCCGTGACCTCGATGCCGTTCTCCCGCAGGGTCCGCAGCACCGGGTTCACCTCGCCCGCGGTCAGCACGAAATCGCCGGTGATCGCCGCGTTGCCGCCGCCGGTGGGCTGGAAGTTGATCGCCTCGGCAGACCCCATGGCGACCGGCACCTCCATGCCGCCGTCCTTGATCGTCTCGGCGCGGGGTATGCCGACCTGGTAAACGCCTCCGGCGACCTTGCCCTTGGTGCCCAAGACCTGGTCGATCATGGCCGTGTCGAGGTTCAGTTGCGCCGGCTGCTCGCTGCCGGCTGCGGGTGCCTGTGAACTGACGGATGCGTTCGCGTTCCCGAACGGCGTCTTGCTCAGGACAAGACCGTCGTGCAGCGCCGCCGCGAGCTTGGCCGGGTCGCCATGGCCGAGCACGTGCATGTAGAGCGTCGAGGGCTGGGCGCGCAGCAGGTGGTTGTGCAGCGCCGTGATCTCGATGCCGTTCTCGGCAAGCTTCTTCATCACCGGCCCGACCTCATCCTCGGTCAGCACGAGGTCGCCCATGACCATCGCCATGTCCCCCTTGCCCTGGAAGGCGAGCCAGGAGCCAAGTGCCAGCGTCGGCTTGATGTCCACGCCGTCCAGTTTGACGTGCAAGTCGGTGCGCGGCAGGCCCACGCGATACACGCCGCCAGCCATTTCGGTGCCGGGCTTGCCGAGCGCGTCCGCGACCTTGGCCCAGTCGGCATCGGCCGCGCCTGCCGCCGCCGGCAGCATCATGCACAGCGCCGCAGCTTTGAGTGTCATCTTAACCATTTGCGTCTCCTGAGTTTCTCGTTGTTCCGGCCGCTTATTGGATCGGTCGGATATCCAGCCGGTCGAAGCGGGTGACCGAATCTGCCTTGGTCCACAGCGCGACTTTGCCCAGCCCGGTGAAGGTGCGGTCGCTGTGGGTGAGCAGGGGCTTGCCGTCGAAGGAAACTGAGAGCCGGTCACCTTCGGCGCGCAGCGTCAGCGTGTGCCAGGTGCCGGAGGAAACCTTCACCGAGACGCCGGCCATCTGCTGGCGGTCGCCCTTCACCACGCGGTAAAGGCGGACATTGTCTTCCAGGGCGTTGGCGCGGACGACGTAGTAGTTGTCCGCATCCGTCAGGCGCACGGCGAGGCCGCCTGCCCGGTCGCCTTTGCCCGAGACGGCCTTGAAGCGGACACTCGCCTCCACGTCCTGCGCCGGCATCGGTTCGTAAACGGCGAGCGGGAAGCGGTAGTCGGTGGGGTCGGCGTTGACCTGCGCGATGGCCCTGCCCTGGCTTGCGGTGGCGTCCTCGACCACCTGCCAATCACCCAACGCGCCCTTTCCGGTGCGCCATGTGGTCAAGAACTCGGGCGGCAGCGGGCCGAGGGGATAGCGGGACAGATCGACGGTGCCCGTCACGCCTTGGGCACGGGCCGCAAGCGACAGGCATGGGAAGGCGAGCGCGGTCCCAAGGATCTTACGCCGGTTCATCACACTACTCCCGCACGATGTAGGACGACACCGGCAGCGGCGGTGGCGCCCAGAACGCGCACGACGCCCAGCTTGAGCCGGAACAGGCACAGGGCAGCCAGAACAGCGAGTGCCAAGGCGACAGGATCGAGGCTCGCTGGCATGGCAGCTCCACCGCGAGAGGGCCGAGACTGATGGGTCGCAGCTCGTGGAACAGCACGCGAAGGGCGAACCAGAGGGCGAGGTTGGCGACGACGCCCAAGACTGCCGCGGTGATGGCAGCGAGGGCGCCTGACAGCGCTCGGTTGGCCTGGAGGCGCTCCACCAGGGGAGCGCCGAGGAACACGAAGGCAAAGCATGACGCGAGCGTCACCCAAAGCGTCAGCACCGAGGCGGCGATCCCGCCCGGCACCCCGGTCAGCATCCCGGGCGCCCGGTAGCCGGCCAAGAAGCCCACGAACTGCAGCACGAGGATCAACGGCCCGGGCGTGGTCTCGGCAAGGCCGAGGCCGGCCAGCATCTCCGGCTGCGCCGGGTAGGACGAACAGCAGCCCGGCAGCCAGCCCGCCCCGCACCCCACCATCAGCCAGCCGAGATAGGTTGCGAGCTGCTGCGCTTCCGGCCCCGGCAGCAGGGTACAGAAATTCAGGGCATGGAGGAAACGCCGTTCGCCGATCCAGCGGCGCTCGCCCACCACCTCCCTGTGCAGCAGCGCGATCTGGCCGGCGGGACCGCTACAGGACAGCAGGCCGATACGGAGCCAAACCTGGAAAGCCTCGGCGAAGGAGGGCATTGCGGCTGCCGCGTGCGCAGCCGGGAGCGGAACCGTTGGTGTGGGTACGACCGAGACACCGCTGCTCACGGCGCCGGCGCCCGGACGCGCCGGCCTTCGGACGCCGAGACGGGCGCCGGCCAGTTGTGGGTTTCGGCCACGGCCTCCCGTGCCCAGCGGTAGAAGGCGTCGTAGAGCGCGAGCCCCGCGTCGAGTTGGGCGAGGTCGTCCTTGAACATGCGCGACAGGCCGAGCGAGGCGGCGAGCAGCCCTGGTGCTTCCGGCGCAAGGTCGGGCCGGGCGGTGTCGGCGCCGCGCACGATCAGCGCCAAGCGGTCCAGCGCCTCCGTGTGCAGGCCGAACTCGTTCAGCATGGCATCGAAGGTGCAAAGTGGGCCGCGGTGGCTCCAGAACACGCCCTCCACGTCGAAGGGGGTGGCGCCAAAGCGGTGGGCGACGGATGCCACCTCCGAGGCCGCCACGAACAGGAACACCGCCGCAGGGTCCACGAAGCGGCGAATGAGCCAGGGACAGGCGATGCGGTCCACCTTGGGGCGCGAGCGCGTCACCCAGACGGTGCGGCTCTGCGCGTCGCGCGGCGGCGCGCGGTCGGGACGCACAAGAAGGGCGCCGGCCTTGACCCACCCCTCGAAGCCGCTTTCTAGGGCCTCTGCCTTGGCGCCTGCGTGGCGGAGCCAGGCAGCGACGCCCTGGCTCAGCTTGAGGCCGCGCTGGCAGACGACAGCGACGGGGCGACCAGCATACTCGGCGGCCCAGGACGAGGCCGTCTGCCACTCACGCCGCACAGCGCCGGGCAGGCTGCGCGGGTCGGCGGCGAAATCCTCTTCGGTGCGGACGTCGAGAATGGCAGGCGCGTCGGGCAGGCCGACGAGACGGGCGAGTTGGGACACGGTGATAGCGTCGGGAGCCGGCATGGACGTCCTCTCCTAGAGCTGGAGTATTGGACGCGATGCTTCGGCCGTAGCCTCACGGGGTGATCGCGGTCAGCCCCTTACAGCTAAGCTGCGCCCTGGGCGGCTGTGCTGTCAAGAAACGCCGGCCGTCAACGCTTGGAACTCAGGGCCGCGGCTGTGCTGCCATCGTCAGGTGGCGTGCGTGTGCCGGTGGTGCAGGTCTGGATAGTGCGGGTGGCGGTGGACCATCGGCGCGTGCCGGTGGACGTGGACGTGCGGCTCTCCCGCAGGAGAGCCAGGCCCATGATCGTGCCGGTGGTGCA
>JAYVOF010000164.1:0-10792 GCA_043758105.1 Rhodospirillales bacterium
ACGGGCGCGCGTCCAAGCGTTCGAGGGTGACGCCGACGCCTACGCTGCCCTGCACGGCGCCCGCAATCCCCGCGTCGAAGCGCGCCACCGCGACCTCGCCCGGCAGCCGCTGCAGGCCAAGGAACTTTCCGCCGACGCCATCGTGCTCGACCCCCCGCATGGCGGTGCCCTGTTGCAAATGCCCGCCCTCGCCGCGTCCGGCGTGCCGGTCGTGTATGTGAGCTGCAACCCGGCCGCCCTGCTGCGTGACGGACGGGTATTGATACAGGCCGGTTATCGCGTGGTGAGTGTGGCCGCGATCGACCAATTCCTATGGTCCGCCCGGGTCGAGAGCGTCGTCGGGTTCCGGAAATAACCCGTCATCGCGAGCCCCGCTTGGGGCACGGCAATCCAGGGGCCACAGGCCCGCATGTCGCGGCGCAGGCAGCGCCGATTGCTCTGATGTGAGCGCTGGCGAACCGTGCTAAGCGTGCCGCGCTGCGATCCAAAGGAGACCACAATGAGCATTTTCGGCACGATCATGGACAAGATTTTCCACCACCCGGCCGCCGCGGCCGAGGCCGCCCCAGTCGCCACCGCCGACGCACCGGCCGCCACCGCCATGGCCACCCCGGCCGCGGGCGCCGCCGCCCCGGCGAGCGTCGATGTGGGCGCGGTACTGAGCAGCATGGCGTCCGCCAAGGGCGGCGGCGGCAATTACGAGACGTCGATCGTCGATTTGCTAAAGCTGCTGGACATGGACAGCAGCCTGGATGCGCGGAAGACCATGGGCACCGAGATGAACGTGCACGCGGGCGCCGACGGCAGCGCCGAGCAGAACGTGGCGCTGCATAAGGCCGTCGTGGCGAAGCTGGCCGAAAACGGCGGCAAGATGCCCGCCAGCATGCACGCCTAGCCGAGGCAAAGAACCACCTCTTCCCCCTCTCCCTCCGGGAGAGGGCCGGGGTGAGGGAAACGCCACGCGCCATTGAGGGGCGCGCCGGTCGTTTCCCTTACGTCCGGCGTGCTTCGTGTCACGCGGTCCTTGCCAGAACGGCGGTTCGCGCCGATGCTGCCGGGCATAGCGGGCCGAGACCCGTGACGTAAGAACACCACGGGCGTGAAGCGATGATCACGAATTTTTATATGCCGACCCGCATCGTCGCAGGCGCCGGGTCGCTGGCCACCATCGGCGTCCTCGCGCGCGACCTGAAGATGTCGCGGGTGCTCGTGGTATCGGACCCGGTGATCTCGGCACAGGCGTTTCACGGCGCAGCCCTGGCCGCGCTCGATGCCGCCGGGATTGCGGTGTCGCGCTTCGACGAATGCGGCATCGATGCAAGGTGTTCGCATATCGACGCACAGGGCGAGCGCGTCCGGCAGGACGGCATCGATGGCGTGATCTGCATCGGCGGCGGCTCGGTGATGTGTACCGGAAAAGGCATCGCCATCGTCGCCACCAACCACAAGCCGATGCGCGACTGCACCGGCGTGGGCCAGTTCGACCGCCGGGCGCTGCCGATGATCATGGTGCCGACCACCGCGGGCTCCGGCTCCGAAGTGTCGCAATGGACCATCGTGAAGGACGAGGAACGGCACCTCAAGCTGCTCGGCGGCGGCCCCTTGAGCTTCCCGGACACCGCCATCCTCGACCCGGTGACCCTCGGCTCGCTCCCGATGCGGGTGGCGGCGCTGCCGGCCGTGGACGCGCTGACCCATGGTGTCGAGGCCTATCTCAGCGCCATCGCCTCCCCGCTCACCGACGCCATCGCCCTGGGCGCCGTCCAGCTCCAATTCGGCTCGCTGCGAGCCTCGATCAACTCCGACGACCCGGCTGCGCGCGAGGCAAACCTCATGGCGTCCTGCATGGCGAACATCGCCTGCGGCAACGCCCGGCTCGGCCACGGCCACGCCTTGTCGCTGCCGCTCGAGGGTCAGCTCGATCTCCCGCATCCCTACGGCGTCGGCGTCCTCTTGCCGCACGTGATCCAGTTCAACCTCGCCGTGCTGCCCCACAAGGTCAGGCCGCTGGCCGAGGCGCTCGATGTCGCGACCGCGGGCCGCACGCGGAGCGCGATGATCGAGGCCTGTGCCGACAGCATCCGGGCGCTGTATGCCGATATCGGCTTCCCCACCCGGTTCACGTCCGAACAAGTCCCGGCATCCCGCGTGCGCGAGCTGGCGGCGCGCGCGGTGCCGGGGCTCTATGCCGGGATCGCCGCCCAAAGTTTCGACCCGGCGACCGCCACCGACCACACGCTGATCGCCTGCCCCTCGGCCCGCAAGATGACCGTGTCGCAGGCGGAAGCGATTTTCGAGAGATGTCTCGTGTGAAAATCCTCAGCAACACGACGTCGCCCTACGCCCGCATCGCCCGGATTGCGCTAGGGGAAAAGGGCTTCGACCTATCGGACACGCAATTCGTTAATCCGTGGAACGACGACCCGGCGCTGCTCGCCCTCAATCCCGCGGTGCGGGTTCCGACGCTCCTGACCGATGCGGGCCTGCCGCTCACCGAAAGCATGTTGATCGTGCTGTGGCTGGAAAAGAAAATGCCCGAACCCTCGCTGCTGGAGGGTCCGCTCGACCAGCTGATCTCGCAGGCGGGGCGGGCGATGGGCGTGATCGACGCCATGGCCAACATCATCACCGGGGTGATGCAGATGGACCCGGCGTGGGGCGAAACCCGCGTCGGCTTGCGGCGCCGGCGCACCATCATCCACGGGTTTCGCGGCATCGAGACCGATCCGCCGGCCTATGAGCGCGGCACGCCGAACATCGCCGTCATCACGGCGGTCGTGGCGCTCGATTACCTGCGGCTGCGCTTCAAGGACGCGGCCTGGGTGGAGCCCACGCCCCGCCTCGACCTCTTGCGCGCGTCGGTCGCCGGGCGCGCCGCCTTCGCCAGCACCGAGCCCTACGTCTAACGGAGAACCAACATGTCCACCCAGGATGACAACAAGCAACTGGCCCGCGACTATTTCACCGCCTTCCTGGCCGCCGACGAGGTCTGGTGGAAGGCGCATATCGCGCCCGATTTCCGGCGGCACGACCCCGGCCTGCCGTTCGAGGTCGTGGGGCCGCAGGGCGTGAAGCAACTCGCCGACGCTTTGCTACCTGGCATTCCCGACATGACGCTGCCGATCGAGGACGTGATCGCCGAGGGCGAGAAGGTGCTGGTGCGCCTGCGGGTGCAGGGCACGCATGGCGGCGAGCTGATGGGCATCCCCGCGACCGGACGCCGGATCGACATCGCCGTCCTCGACCTGTTTCAGTTCCGCGGCGGCATGCTGGTGGAACACTGGGCGCTGCTCGACAACCTCGGAATGCTGCGTCAGCTCGGCGTGACGACGATCTAACCGGGGGGAAGCTCAGTTCATGTCACAAATCATCCTACACCATTACCCCCTGTCGCCGTTCTCAGAAAAAATCCGGCTGGCCTTGGGGATCAAGGGGCTGTCCTGGGGCTCAGTCGATATCCCGCCCGCGCCGCCACGTCCGTCGCTGGTCCCCATGACCGGCGGCTACCGTCGCACGCCGGTGATGCAAATCGGCGCGGATATTTTCTGTGACACCAACATCATCCTCCCCACGCTCGAGCGCCTGTTTCCCGAGCCCCCGCTCTACCCCGCCGGGCTCGGTGCCCTGTCGCAGGCGCTGTCGTTCAACTGGGAGCGCAATGTGTGGATCCCCGCGATCGGCGTCCTGGTGCATTTCATCGGCGACCTGCCGCCGGACTTCCTCAAGGACCGCAAGGACGGCTACCTCTATATCGACATCTCCAAGGCGGCGATGGAGCCGGAGTTCGAGCTCAACGTGCAGCGCGTGCGGGCGCAGCTCGCCTGGCTAAAGGCGGCGCTGGCCGACGGACGGAAATTCCTGTTCGGCGACGCACCGAGCGCGCTCGATCTCGGCTACTATCATCCGATTTCGCTGATCCGGAAGAACAGCCCCCCGGCGGACGTCGATGCGCTGCTCGGCCTGACGCCGATCATCCCCTGGTATGACCGCATGACCACCCTCGGCCACGGCCAGCCGCACGAACTGAGTGCGGAGGCAGCGCTGGAGATCGCAAAAAACGCCACCCCCGCCCCGGTCACCCACATCGCCCCCGGCCCCGATTTCACCGGCCTGCAACCCGGCGCACCCGTCACGGTAACACCCGACGACAACGCGAAAGTGCCCGTGACAGGCACCCTTGTCGCCGCCAACGCCACCGAAATCATCCTACACCGCCACGACCCGGCAACCGGCGACATCCACCTCCACTTCCCCCGGGCCGGGTTCGAGATGAAGGCGGCGTGATCGATCACCCCGTCACCACGGCGGCGCTCATCGACAAACTGGAGGCCGCGTTGCCCATTCCGGCGCGTCTGACCCCCGAAGTACGGGAGTCGCTATGAGGCCAAAACCCCGCCTCGGCGGTTCCGGCCACCGGCACCATCACACTCCTGCACTATCTGGGCGACGAGGGCGGCATCCTCTGCAAGCTCGACCTCGGCCCGCAGATGGAAAAGGAGTCGTTCGTCTCCATCACCCATCTCCGCTTCGATCCACGCTTGCCCTTGGCCCGGGAGATCATTGTGTATCAAAAACACCGGTAAAACGCCTCCGCCGGCAGCCGCCCTGACCGCAGAACACGACCAAGCCGGAGCCGTGACCCGCCTCCAACTCCGTTCCCTTCTGCGGCAGGCGACGCAGATCCCTTGTGTCGAGCGTCCTGGCCTTTTGGCGGAGACGCCAGTCCTGCACGACCTCGCTCACGCAGCCATAAGGGCGCGCGTCCGGGCGAGACGGCGTTCGCCTGGAGACGGCGGCCAACGGTATGGCTGATCCATGCCGGTCATCTTTCGCCAGAATGGCTTTCGGTTTCTGTTTTACTCAAACGAACGCGATCCTTTGAAGCCCGTTCGCGTTCACGCCCTGCGGGACGGCGTGGATGCGAAGTTTTGGCTGTTTCCGGACGTGCATTCTGCCTATAATGACGACTTCAACGCTTGAACCCTACAAGAGCTAACCACCATCATCGAACAACGCCGGGCCGAGATTTCGAGGGCATGGGATGAATTCTTCAGTGTTCGCTAAGAGCGTCCGGTTCGATGAGGACAGCTTTTGGGTCGAACTCTCCGATGGCCGGACACTCGGGGTGCCGCTGGCTTGGTTTCCCCGCCTCCTGCACGGTTCGCCCGAACAGCTGAAGCACGTCTCCATCAGCACCGGTGGGCTCCATTGGGAAGAGCTTGACGAGGATATCTCCATCGCCGGCTTGCTCGCCGGCCAAGGCATTCGCACCCACACTGGCCGCAGAACACGGGCCGCTTGAGGCGGCCTCTACACCACCTCCGCTGCCCCTGCAGCCGCACCCGGACGGCCGTAGCCGTGTTCAATCGCATGGTGTTCAAGGCCCGTTGGCGGTGGAAGCGACCCTTTTGACTCTTCGTAGGGTGGGATGCGCTTTGGCATCCCACCATCGCGACGAGTCTTCGATCTGCGGCGACTGCAGTAGTATGTCTCGGGCCATGCGCCGGGTCCTGTTCCTATGTAGCCGTAACCGTCTGCGAAGCCCCACAGCTGAAACGGTGTTCGGCACCCGCCCAGAATTGGAAGTGACCTCGGCCGGTCTCAGCCCGGATGCTGATGTTGTCTGCACGGCGGAGCTGGTGGAGTGGGCGGATGTGATCTTCGTGATGGAAAAGCGGCACCGCACCAAGCTGAACCAACGCTTCCGCCGGCATCTGCGGCGGGCGCGGGTGATCTGCCTCGACATTCCCGACCAGTATGCGTTCATGGCACCGGAGTTGGTGCGTTTGCTCGAGCAGCGAGCGGGGCCGCATTTAAGATGAGGAATGCGATCTGTGTGGCTCGGCACGTGTGATGGGAGACGGCGTTGAGCGTTGAGCCGGCTGTCTCCGCCGAACCCGGGAATGCCAGTCTTACCGAGATTGTGGAACAGATGCCGCCGCCCGTGTTCGCGCTGCTGGATGGGGGCCACTTCGACGACTTGCCCACGCAGCTCGCGCGCAAATGGGTGTTCGCCCGGTCGCTGTTCCTGGGTCAAGGAGATCGCGATGTTGAACGGTTCGGACCCTGGTTGATCGCGATCGTCAAGCCGGCGGTCGTGGGCATCGTGCTGGGCGTCGTCGGTGACCTGCCCGCCATCGTGTTCTGGTCCTGCCCCACCGGGGAGACAGAGATTTGCGGCGGCTGAACCGGGTGCGCATCCCGATCTGGGCGGCAGAGGGCAAGCCGGGCCCGGCGGACGCGGCGGATGTGGCCCGGGGATCGGAGGCGGTGTTGTTCCGCCCTAGGGACCCGCGCGCACTGGGCTCGATCCTCCCGGTGCTGACCCCGGTCTAATCGAGGCGGGTGTTCGGTCCGGCCACCGAGCTCACCTTCTTCGCGCGCGAATTCGGCGGCGTAAAACGGATACTGGCCGACCCGGGATGGCGGATGGCCCCCGCTGGGATGATGGCGCTCAGCTCCGGGCAGATGGAAGCGCTTCAAGACCGCGGAGTCAGGGCCTATCATTTCCGGATTTTCGATTATCTGTGTTTCCGGAGATGGCCGCGAAACTCTTGAATCTTGATTTGGCGAACATCATAATCGCGCCTGACCGGTATGGCCGTGGGGTGGGGCATCGCAACAGAAGGTGGGCGTATAATGCATTGAATAGGTAAGGATCAGTTCTTCGAGCGCCCGGCCAATTGCGGCTTTCGTGCATAGTACAGGGACCATAAGGAGATTTTAGTTGGACATCGTAGCCATTCTTAAAGAGCGTATTTTGAGCCTTACTGAGGGAGATTACATGACTGGCTTACAAGCTGTTGAAACGCACATTACAAGTGCTGTGCGCCATCATACCCGGGGTAAGCTGGAGAGCGACTACTCTCTATTTACGGACGTAATACACCGGTGTAATCGGGCGTTTGAGGGAAGCTTAAGAGAGGATTACAAGGTGCTGGCAGATAAAGATCCAAGAAATCTAAACACATCGCAGATTGAGAACTATTTGACGACCACCACGACTATCCGGCCCCGGATAATAGACGGAGTGACGAATTATCGGAAATTTTGAAGAAATCCATCGTCTCATGACCATATCTTAGATTTTGACGAAGATGAGGCGTTGTTGGCTATCGTCTCTGTTACAGCATTCGCCATCGTTTTATGCGATCAAATCGAGCGCACAGTTTCCCGAAAAGCCGCGTCCGAACTCGCCGCAACTCTCGAAGCCCACTCGAGGAATGAACTTTCTCTACTCGATGCGGTCGCCGACGCCATAATAAGCTTTCCCACATTGGACGAAAAGGAAATTTATAAAAATAGATGGACTCCGCAGGATTATACAAGGCTTGTTGGAAGCCTCTCCGGGTTTATTGCTTTTTTACTAGATGGTAGCACAGTTAGTCAGGATTATTTGATGTCAGATGGAAGTTTTCCAGCTGATATACATGTAAGAGGCAGTGACGGAAAAGTGGTGATCGTTGAGGTCAAGGTAAGCCGAACCCGCGACTTGACTCCTAATGCGCTTGAACAGGCCGATTACCTTTTGAGTCTGAATGATGTAAACGGAGTCGTAATCTTTATGTACGATCCAAATCAAAAAGAATATAGAGTCTCTTCCGCGCCAAACCGCCACTCTGATTTGACAAGGCTTGTAGTGCCTTTGACGAAAGAAATTACTTGGGCAAGAGAGAGCGAATCTTTCACGATAAACTAATGCGCTGCGCCCAAATATGCCGCCCGCACGGCCGGGTCATTCCTGAGCGCCTGCGCCGGCCCTGAACTGGTCAGCCGCCCATTCTCCATAACATACCCAAAATCCGCCACCTCCAACGCCGCCGCCGCAAACTGCTCCACCAACAGCATCGTAATCTTCGCCTCCTTCAACCGAGTAATCGTCGCAAACACCTCGCTCACCAAGCGCGGCGAAAGCCCCATGCTAGGCTCATCCAGCAACAATACCTCCGGGTTCAGCATCAGCGCCCGCGCCATCGCCAGCATCTGCTGCTCCCCGCCAGAAAGGGTGCCCGCCAGCTGCGCCCGGCGTTCAGCCAGACGCGGAAACAACACATACATGCGGTCTAAATCGGCTTGCACGTCGCCCTTAGGGCGGGCACCCGTCAACCGCGGAAAAGCACCCATGACCAAATTATCGGCGACGGGCATGGTGGCAAAGACGCGGCGGCCTTCGGGGCTGTGGGCGAGGCCGCGGCGGGCGATCGTGTGGCTGGGTTGGCCCATGATGTCCTGGCCGTCCAGCAGGATGCGGCCGCTTTCGGGGCGGAGCATGCCGGAGATGGCGCGGAGTGTGGTGGTCTTGCCGGCGCCGTTACTGCCGATCAGGGTGACTAGTTGGCCGCGTTCGACCTGAAGGCTGATACTTTGCAGGACTTGGACTTTGCCGTAGCCGGCGACCAGGTTTTCGATGTGGAGCATCTACGCCGCCTCGGCCACGGCGCCGCCGAGATAGGCGCTGATGACTGCCGGGTCGGCTTGCACGTGGGCGGGGAGGCCCTCGGCGATCTTTTGGCCGAAATCCAGCACGGTCACGGTGTCACACAGGCTCATCACCACGTCCATGTGATGCTCGATCAAGATCAGGGTGATGCCGTGGGCGCGGATTTTGCGGATGATCTCGATCAGCACCTTGATGTCGGGCGCGGTGAGCCCGGCGGCGGGTTCGTCGAGCAGCAGCAATTTGGGGTCCAACGCCAAGGCGCGAGCGATCTCCAGCACGCGCTGCTTGCCATAGGGGAGGTTGCGGGCCTCCTCGTTGCCCAGGCCATCGAGGCCCACGAAACTCAGCAAACTGGCGGCACGGATTTGCGCGGCGGTTTCTTGCCGCGTGGCATCCGGAGTGGCGACGGCGACCGCGGCCAGCCCGGCGCTGTAGGTATGATGCAGGCCCACCATGATGTTCTCGATGCACGTCAGCGCCCCGAACAGCTGCACGTTCTGGAACGTGCGGGCGATGCCGGCCCCGGCGATGTCGGACGGGGGGCGTCCGGTGATGGCAATACCCTCCAGCAGGATCTCGCCGGCGGTCGGGGTGTAGATGCCGGTCAGCACGTTCATCATGGTGCTCTTGCCGGAGCCATTGGGGCCGATCAGGCCGTGGATGGTGCCGGGCATGACGCGGAGATCGACCAGGTTCAGCGCCTTGAGACCGCCGAACTGCATCAGGATTTGCTTGACCTCTAGCAGCGGCTTGCCGGGCTCGACCACCGGGGCGGTGGCGGACCAAACGTGGGCGGCGTCCCCCTGCGCCGATATCACCGCATGGGCGCGGAACAGCCCGGGGCGGAAGGCGCTGAGGGCGGTGCGCACGAAGCCCCAAATGCCGTCCGGCAAGTAATAGACCACGAACAGGATCATGGCGCCGAAGACGGAGAGCTTGAAGTCGGTAATCTTCTGCAGCAACAGCGAGAACACGAAAAACGCGACACACAGGCCCACCGGCACCAGGATGGCCCGGCGTTGATCCGGCTGCCGCACCCAGGTGACCGCCGCGGCCAGCACAGCCACCACGGCGATCACCCCGGCGATGATACGGAACAGCGCGATGTCCGCTAGCAAGTTGGGCAGCACCACGATGATGATGGCGCCCAGTATCGGCCCCACCCGGCTCTTACGCCCGCCCAGTGCCACGCCCAGCAGGAACTGGATGGCCAGCGGGATGCCGAAATTGTTCGGGGCGATGTATTGCTCGGAATAGGCGAACAACACACCCGCCAAGCCCGCAAGTCCGGCGCTGAACGCGAAGGCGATCACCTTATGCTTATAGACGCTGACGCCCATGCAGTCCGACGCGATCGGGGCGTCGCGCAACGCCTCGAACGCGCGTCCATAGCGGCTGGCGATCAGGCGGTTCACCACGATCAGGCTCGCCATGAAGCAGGCGATGACGATGAAGTAGAACTCGAAGTCCCGGACGGCGGCGGCCTTCATATCGAAGAAGGACCAGGTGTCGGCATAGTCGCGTAGGTCGATATAGATCGGCTTGGTGATGGTAATGCCGAGCGGGCCGTTGGTGAGGAAGTCCATCTCGTTGATCAGCGTGTAGATGATGGTGCCGAACGCCAACGTCACCATGGCGAGATAGGGGCCGGTGACCTGCAACGCCGGCAGCGCCAGCACCAGGCCGAACAGCGCGGCGACCACGATGCCGGCGGGCAAGGCCGGGATCATGGTGATGCCGAGTTTGAAGTTCAGGATACCCGCCGTATAGGCACCGATGCCCAGCAGGGCGGCGTGGCCCAATGAAACCTCTCCGGTATAACCGAACACCACGTCCAGCCCCAGCAACAGGATGGAATAGATCGCGATCAGGATGCCGAGATGCAGGTAATAGGGATTGGTGACCAGGAACGGGAACACCAGCAGCCCGGCGAGCAACAGGCCGTAGCCAGCAAAGGACTTCATCACACTTTCCGGATCGTGCGCTTGCCGAACAGGCCGGAGGGCTTGAACGACAGCACCAAGAGGAGCAGCACAAGGCCGGGCACGTCTTTGTAGCCGGTCGAGAGATAGAACCCGGTCGTGGTCTCGGCGATGCCCAGGATCAACCCGCCGACCACCACGCCGAAGCCACTATTCAGCCCGCCGATGATCGCGACCGCGAACGCCTTCAACCCCAAGACCGCGCCCATGGTGGCGCCCGTCAGCGTAATCGGCGCCACCAGCACGCCGGCAAACGCCGCCGTCATGCTGCTCAGGGCATAGCTGAAGGTGATCACCAACGCGGTGTTGATGCCCATCAGCCCGGCGGCGCCCCGGTCATTCGCGGTCGCGACCACGGCCTTGCCGAACA
>JAYVOF010000165.1:0-10775 GCA_043758105.1 Rhodospirillales bacterium
CTGTCCAGCAGCCGATGCCCGGAGAAATCCCAAGATGCCTCACTCCGTGCCGCCGGCGACCAAGGCCGACTTGAAGCCAATCCGCTCCCGGCCCGCCCCACGCCTCGCGCAAACCCGCCTGCAAGCGGTGACCGCTCCATTCCATGTCGTTGCCATTGGTGCCTCGGCCGGTGGCCTGGAGGCGTGCACGACACTACTGAACGCACTGCCCGTCCCCACGGGCATGGCGTTCATCCTGGTGCAGCACCTGGCGCCCAACCAGAAGAGCATGCTGGTAGATCTTCTGGCCGAACACACTGCGTTGGCGGTGGTGCAAGCTGCGGACGGGTCGACGGTCGAACAGGAGCACCTTTATGTCATCCCGCCGGGATCGTACCTGACCGTGAGCGCGGGGATGCTACGCGTGTCAGTGCCGGAAACGCGCGACGGGGCGCCGCACGGTGCCCGGCTGCCGTTCGATGCCCTGCTGCGCTCGATGGCGGGGGAGTATGGATCGCAGGCCGTTTGCGTGGTCCTGTCGGGGACCGGGGGCGATGGCAGCGCCGGGCTTGAGGCTGTGAAAGAGGCGGGTGGCCGGGTGATCGTGCAGGACCCGGAGGAGGCCGGGTACGACGGAATGCCGCGCAGCGCGATCGCCACCGGGCTTGTGGATGCAATCCTGCCGCTTGCGGCGATCCCCGCTGCACTGGCACGCCCAAAACGGTCAGAGGGTCCGGACACAGCTGGCACGCCATCCGATGCCGCGCCGATTGCCGAGCTGGTGCCAGCCGAACCATCCACCGCGGCCCAACCCGACCCAGTGGCGGAGATCATCGAGCTGGTGCGTGCCCGCACCCGGCACGACTTCGCCCCCTATAAGCGCGGCACGCTGGAGCGCCGGATCGAGCGCCGGATGGGGCTGGTGCTGCCCGCAGGAGGAGAAGCGGCCCGCTACCTCGATCTGCTGCGAGGCGATGCGACCGAGCTCGATCTGCTCGCCAGGGACCTGCTCATCCACGTTACCAGCTTCTTCCGCGATCCCGAGGTTTATGCGGCCCTGGCAAAGCTGATCATCCCCGGGCTTCTGGAGGGGCGCGGGAATGCCCGTAGCGACAATGCCGTCGTGGCGGGCATGTCGGCGACGGCCTGGAAGCTTGGAATCGCGTCGCTGATGCCTGGGGCGGGCCTCTGCTCCACCTGGTGGCAACCGCTGCACCAGGCCGTTGCCATTCGGTGGCCCTCATCCGGGTTCGAATACGGCTGAGCCCGAGCCGATGCCGAGGCGAGGAGTGAGCAAAGGACCATGCCAGGTATCGAGTTTATACGACCGCGTAGATGCAATATGGCGTGCAAGACGGTTTGCGCTCCGGCGTAAGCGTCACCCGGTTTGGTGGCGTTCACAACAATAGGCGCAGGCGCATGGCGCGCAGCAGCCTCGGAAAATACTCAGGGTTCGCTCCGTTCGAAGACACTGTCAGACTTTCAATAGACGGTGACACTGTCAGACTTCGACACTGTCAGACTTCCAATAGACGGTCGGGCAATTCGTCGCGCTTGAGCGCGCTTGGCGGGAAGTGCTCGGCAAGGACCGCTCCGTACTCCCGATCGTTGCGACGAAGCCGTCGGCCGGGCGCCCGTCCTTGACCGCGCTCACCAGCGCCCTGACCGCGTCGTCGCGCACGGCGGCCGCAACCCGATCGTCAGGCCCTGATCCACGCTTAAGTCCACATGGAGCAGGGTGTTCGCCTGAACGGCCCAAGAGCATTTCCGCAAAGTGGTCCTGTTGCGAAGGCGATGCCTGAGTAACTTCCGAACCTGTTCCCCTGAGCCGGCCACAGTTTAAGGTCTTGGCTATAGCATCACAGAAAGGATGTTATCCATGCGATCGGTCCTTGCGTTTATCGCCGCCTGCGGTGTTGTGGTCTCGGCCGGTGTCGCCACGGCGGCACCCCGCAATGTCATCGTCTTCTTCACGGAATGGTCGGCACAGATCGACGCGCCCGCGGTTACGGCGATCAGGGAAGCGGCCGATCTCGCCGGGCACTCGAAAGCTGGCGTTATCACCGTCATTGGCTATGCGGACACGACCGGCAGCAAGAAGGCAGCGGCGTTGATGTCCGCGACCCGGGCACAGGTCGTCGTGGATGCCCTGGTGGCCGATGGCCTGCCGCGGCAGCGCATCCGGATCGGCGCTGAAGGCGCCACGACCTTCGTTGAGACTCCTTTGGAGAGCCACCGGGTCAAGATCGTGGTGCCTGTATCGTGACGCCGCCCTGGCCGTCACGCCCAGAATGCCTCCGCCTCGAACAACTTCCGCACCGCGGGGCGGAGCCCGTGCAGGGTCTTCCTGCCCCGGCGGTCGCACCATTGCGCCAAAGCCCCGGCGGCGTCGGCCAGCGCAGGGCGCCCATCCGTCACTAGCTGAAGCGCAAGCTTGTGCCCGACGATGGCATCATTGGCGGCGCCCAGTACGTCCTGCAACGCTTCGCACCGCGCACCATACGCCTTAACTGCCCGGCGGGTGTAATGCCGGCCGAGTTGCTCCACCGCATACGTCAGTCGCTTGAGCGACTTCCGCAACTGATGCCGCTGTGCCGCAGTTAGCCGGCCTGGATGCCGGCCATGGTGCCTCACCTCGGCCGCCGCATCGTCCAGCAACTGCGGTACGACTCGCCATAGCCTTTCGCGCCGGGAGTCCGAGCCTGCCACTGTCCCCGCATTCGCCCAAGCGGCCAGGCCCAATACGAGTGTCGAGAAATCCTGCCCGCGCAGCGCGGCGGCCACCCGGGCATGGGCCGTCAGCCGGTCGGTATCCGCAGCCTCACGCAAAGCCTGCAGTCCCGGCTGTGGCAGCGCCACCATGGCGGCCGGCACTGTCGCAAGACAGAACACGTCCCAGTCCCGCGCCGTCCCCAGCAGGGCGCCGAAGCGTTGCAGCCCCGCGCAGAACTGGTCGGCAGTTTCCGGACCCGCCAGGCGCTCCAGCGGTTGCTCGAACAAGGCCAGCCCGGCTCTGGCGCCCCGCACCGCCAGCCGCAACTGGTGCAGTCCTTCGGCATCGCCGCGCAAGGTCGGGCCGATATTCGCGATTATGTGCCCGAGTGCCGCCTCGACCAGGGCATGCGCGCCGTCCGTGGCCTGCATCGCGCCCTTCAGGACCGGTGGAAGCGCCCGAACCGCGGTCTTCACCGCGCCGCCCCGCAGCCGCCAGCCGCGCGCGGCCTTGCTATCGGACGAGATCCAGCACGGCGCTTCCGCATGCAGATCCACGGCGAACCGATAGAACGCCCCTATCGGCCCGCCCTTCAGTTCGAGCTCCATCTCGGCGACGTCCTCGCTGGCGCCGTCGGCCGAGATGGTGCCGGCGTCGAACGCCACCTCGACGGCCGTGTCGCCCTCCAGCGTCAGCAAATGAGCCGTCCGATCGATTGCCGTCACGAACATCGGCCGCAACCGCCCCTCGATGACAGGGACGATGGAAGCGAGCGGGCCGACCTTGGCGAGCAGCGAGGTATCCGGTTCATCCTGCCGGATCGGCCATTCCCACTCGCCCCGATCACTGGCGACCCCATTGCCGGTCGGCAGCGACTTCACCGTCTGCACGCGGGCCTCGTCGTTGTGGCGAACCCGCAGCGTCAGCCCCGCCGCCTTCAGCGCGCCATCCGCTGTATCGAAATAGGTCGTTCGCAATTGGCGCCTAGTCGCTGGGGTCCCGGCGAAGCAGCCACTCGCTTCCAGTACTGCCCGGCTGCCGGGCGGGAGCTGGAATTTTAGCTCCACCTCCCGCGGTCCAGCCGTCCGCACGTTTCCCGTCCGCAAGATCCAGGTTTCCTGGCGTCGCTCGCTCAGGCAGACCGTTTCTGGTCGGCGACCTCCTCGAACTCGGCATCGACCACATTCTCGCCCGGCGTGCCAGATTTCTTGCCGCCATCGGCGCCGGGCGGGCCGCCGGGCTGCGGCTTGATTGCCGCCTTCTGGAGCTTGATCTCAACCTGGCTTAGCGCTTGTGTCGCCTGCGTCAGCCGGTCGTGGTCGTCTCCTTCAATGGCGGCGTGCACCGCAGCCAGCGCGCTTTCCGCCGCTGTCTTGTCGGCAGGCGGCAGCGAAGCTCCGAGCTCAGCCAACGTCTTGCCGACCTGGTGGACCATCGCCTCGGCGTGGTTCTTCGCCTCGATGAAGGCCCGGCGCTTCTTGTCGGCCCCGGCATTGGCCTCCGCCTCCTTGACCATCTTCTGGATGTCGGCGTCCGAAAGGCCGCCGCTAGCCTGGATGCGGATCTGCTGCTCCTTTCCCGTCGCCTTGTCCTTGGCCTGCACGCTCACGATGCCGTTCGCATCGATGTCGAACGTCACCTCGATCTGCGGCGTGCCGCGCGGCGCCGGCGGGAGGCCGGTCAGGTCGAAGTTGCCCAGCATCTTGTTGTCGCTCGCCATCTCCCGCTCGCCCTGGAACACCTTGATCGTGACGGCGCCCTGGTTGTCGTCGGCGGTCGAGAAGGTCTGGCTCTTCTTCGTCGGGATCGTCGTGTTGCGATCGATCAGGCGGGTGAACACCCCGCCGAGCGTCTCGATGCCCAAGCTCAGCGGCGTCACGTCCAGCAGCAGCACGTCCTTCACGTCACCCTTCAAAACCGCGCCCTGGACCGCGGCACCGATAGCGACGACCTCGTCCGGGTTCACGTTGCGGGCCGGCTCGCGGCCGAAGAACGCTTTCACGGCCTCATAGACCTTCGGCATGCGCGTCATGCCGCCGACCAGGATCACCTCGTCGATCTCGCTTGCGGCGACGCCCGCATCCTTCAGCGCGGCCTTGCAAGGGTCCATCGTGCGGGCGACCAGATCATCGACCAGACTCTCGAGCTTGGCCCGGGTCAGCTTCACCACGAGGTGCTTCGGCCCCGAGGCGTCGGCGGTGATGAACGGCAGGTTGATCTCGGTCTCCTTGGACGACGACAGCTCGATCTTCGCCTTCTCGGCCGCTTCCTTCAGCCGCTGCAGCGCGAGCTTGTCGGTGCGCAGGTCGATGCCCTGCTCGCGCTTGAACTCGGACGCCAGGTAATCGATCACCCGGGCGTCGAAGTCCTCGCCGCCCAGGAAGGTGTCGCCGTTGGTGGATTTGACCTCGAACACGCCGTCGCCGATCACCAGCACTGATACGTCGAACGTGCCGCCGCCCAGATCGTAGACCACGATGGTCCCGCTCTGCTTCTTGTCCATGCCGTAGGCCAGGGCGGCGGCCGTGGGTTCGTTGATGATCCGCAGCACCTCCATCCCGGCGATCTTGCCAGCGTCCTTGGTGGCCTGGCGCTGGGCGTCGTTAAAGTAGGCGGGCACGGTGATGACGGCCTGCGTGACCTTCTCGCCGAGATAGGCCTCGGCGGTCTCCTTCATCTTGCCGAGGATGAAGGCGCTGACCTGACTGGGCGAGTATCCCTGACCGCGCGCCTCCACCCAGGCGTCGCCGGTCGGGCCGCGGGCGATGGTATAGGGCACCATGCCCTTGTCCTTCTCGACCAGGGCGTCGTCATAGCGGCGGCCGATCAGGCGCTTCACGGCGTAGATCGTGTTGACTGGATTGGTGACGGCCTGGCGTTTGGCCGACTGGCCCACCAGCCGCTCGCCATTATCGGCGAAGGCCACGATGCTGGGCGTGGTGCGGGCGCCCTCGAGGTTCTCGATGACGCGAACGTCCCCGGCAGCAGAGCCCTCCATGACGGCGACGCATGAGTTGGTGGTGCCGAGGTCGATGCCGATGACTTTGCTCATGGGGAAACTCCTGTGACGCGTTGGGTTTGGCGGGCCGGCGTCATGCGCGCGGACCGTGAGGGGCTGTGGGACCAGCGGTGGACACAACCACCATGGCCGGACGCAGCAGGCGTCCGTTGAGGGTCCAGGCCGAGGTCCAGGCCTGCAGGACGGTGCCTGCCGGGTGCGCGGCCGATACCTGCTGGTCCATCGCCTGGTGCAGGGCTGGGTCGAATGCGGCACCCGTCGGGTCCTGCCGCGCGATGCCGTTGCGTTCCAGCAGGCCGACGAAGCTGCGTTCGATGCCGGCAAACCCGTCCCGCAGCCGTGTGACGATCTCGGGTTCCCGCTCGGACGGTGGTGGCAGGCTCGCGACACCGCGCTGGAGGTTCTCGGCCGCCTCGACGACGTCGGTTGCGAACGTCTGGATCGCGTATTGCCGTGCATCCTCGACGTCGCGCTTGGCCCGGGTCCGCACGTTTGCCGTCTCCGCCTCGGACCGCATCCACCGGTCGCGCATCTCGCCGAGGTCCAGTTCGAGCCCGGCGCATCTTGTGTCCTCCGCGCCATCGACCGGATCGGACGTCGTGCCGCTTCGAGCGTCTCGGGGGGTAGAGGCGTTTTTGATTTCGATGTTCATGCAGCGCTCCGTTCGCCATTGCAGTTTGGGCAAGAGGCCGGATTAGGCAGAATGATTAGCGGTCGGAACGGTCGCAGGAGCAGGCTCGGAAACTACTCAGTGCGCGCCGCCCAGCGTCCCGGCCAGATGCGCCACCAGGGCTTGTCGGTGCGGTTCGGGCACGGTGTGTTCGATCGCCAGCCCCAGCTCCCGCATCCGGCGGCGCAGGTCGTAGAGCTGATCAAGCAGCAGCAGCACGACGGACAAGGCGTCCTCGTCGATCTGTAGGTCGTCGCGGAGATCGTGGATCAGCCGAACGCGCGCGACGTCTACCTCGACGAACACGTAGGAGCCGTGGTCACGCACGGGCCGGACCCAGTCGTTGCCGATCCACCGCTCCACGTCGATCCGTTGCAGGCCCGGCAGGCTGGCCACCAGCATGTCGATGCCGATCATGCGTCCTCCCTGTGTGTCGCGGTTTCCATCGCACGTCGCGGATCGTCCGGGTGCTCCGGCGTCCAGCCCTGCAGGAAGGCGATCAGCGCCGGGTCCGGCGTGCCAATCGTCACCCGCAGGGTGGCATAGAGGTCGCCGGCGGGCTGTCCGCCTCGGGCGGGCACGCCGCGTCCCCGGAGGCGCAGCTCCGTCCCGCTGTCGGAGGCCGCCGGAATGCGCATCCGGACAGGGCCGCCCGGCGTGGGCACCTCCACCGGACCGCCCAGAACGGCTTCGCGCAGGGAGACGGGCAGCACCAGGCGGATGTCGGACCCGTCCCGCCGATAGAAGGCATGGGACGACACCTCGATCTCGATCAGCGCGTCCCCGTTGCCGCCCCCTTCCGAGCCGTCGCCGCCTTGGCCACGCAGGCGCAGCGTATGTCCGCTTGCGGTGCCGGGCGGGATCTTCACATCCAATGTCCGGCCATCGGGCAGGGTCAGCCGCCGTGTGGCTCCGTTCACCGCGTCGAGGAAGCTGGCTGTCAGCGTGTAACGCTGGTTCGCTCCGCGTCTTGGGCCGGGTTGGTAGCGGTCACCACCAAACATGCTGCCGAACATGTCGCCGAACTCGCCGGCTCCCCAGGCTTCCGGCTGCGGCCCGGCCCGGCCATAGCGCCGCCCTTGCTCGCCTGTCGCATAGTGCTGGTAGGGCGGCGGCTGAGCCCGCTCCTGCCCGGCGGCGTCGATCTCGCCGTTATCGAACCTGGCCCGCTTGTCGGGGTCCGACAGCAGCTCGTTGGCGGCCGAGATCACCTTGAACCGGGCCTCGGCCTCGGCGTTGCCGGGGTTGAGGTCGGGGTGGTAGCGCTTGGCCAGCTTGCGATAGGCGCGGCTGATGGCCGCCGGGCTCGCGTCCTTCCCCACGCCCAGCGTGGCGTAGGGGGTTGTGGCATTTGGATCCGCGTCTGCCACGCTCAGAGACGGGCCTTGTCCCAGGCCACCGCCATCCGGTGTGACGCGGCTTCGTAGGCCCGTTTCGTGCGCGCCCAGTCCCGCTCGGTCGCGGTCTGCACGTTGCGGGCCTCGACCTCCGTATCGTCCCAGGCATCGCGGAGCCTGGATTCGGCGGAATTGATGTGGCGCCGGCTCTGTGCCTCGGTTTTCTCGTCGAAGGCTTGCATCTTGCGCCGCCATTCGGCCATTTCGTCCCGGACGCGCAGGCGGAAGCTGTCCTCGGGACCGGCCTGGCGCTCGGGGACGGAGGTCTGGATGACGGTGTCGTCCGGCAGCCGCGGCTGGGCCATCGCTTGAGGCGCGACGAACAGCACCATCATCAGCGTCACCGTCACAGCGGCTATGGCGCCGTGCGTCGTAGTGCTCGCAGGGCGGGTCATGCGACCACCACGAACCGGTCGCTGACCGGCGCCGCCTCTGCCGCGTGGACATCCAACTGCGTGTGCCCGGCGCCATCGAGAATGGCCTTCGCGTGGCTTACCTCCTCGCTCGGGCCATGCGCCATAACCAGGAAGTTGTCCGCCGCGATGGCGGTCTCATACTGGATCACGCTGTCCTTCGGCACGCCGATGCTGGCCAGTGCCGCACCCAGCGCGCTCAGGCCGCCGAGCACGATAGCGCCCTCCAGGGCCGAAATCAGCGAAGCCGTCAAATAGCCCAGCACGATGACCGGACCCACGATGGGGGTCGCCAGGAAGACGCCGCCGAAGAACAGGCCCCAGAGCGCGCCCCAGAAGACGCCGCGCCGGCCCCAGAACCGGACTCGGTCGCCCGTGTTGTAGAAGCCGACCACGTTCTCTTCGGTGTGGTAGCCTTTGCCGACGATGCTGAGGCTCTTCATCGCGAGGCCGCCCGCGGTCAGCTTCTTCACGGCCGCTTCGGCCGCCGCGTGGTCGGGGAAAACCGCGATGACTGAATCATGGGTGATCATGGGATGGTTCTTTCGGTAGGGGAGGCGGGTGTGCCGGCCGTCAATGCGCCGCGCCCGGGGTCGCCGAGGGCGCGGCGACCGAGATCGAGGAGCTGAGGCGCGGTGAGACCCGACAGGTCGGCGACGACCTCGCACACGACCTTCCGCGCCGTGTCGGGATGGTGCTTGTGCAGGAACTCGATCAGGTGGTGGGCCGCGTTGCTCCGCCCCGCCCCGTGCCCGATGACGACGATGGCTCCAGCTGGCAGCACGGCCTGGGCGATGCCCTCGTAAAACGCATTGTCCTCGGGCTTCCGCTGGCGTTGCTCGCGCGCCTGGTCGTTGTGCGAGACGTGATGCAGCAGGTGGTGGGGGTCGAACGGCTTGATCACGTGATCGACGAGGTCCACCGACCGGACATCCAGGTGATAAAGCCGGGCGTCGTGATGATCGACGACCACGAGGACATCCGCCGGTTCGAGAGTAGCGGGAGCCACCTTGCCGTCCGTCTCTGCACCGGCTTTCGACGCCGCGCCTTGGGGCGCCCAGCCTGCGCGGGTGAGCATGTGGCGGAACGTCATCACCTCAGTCGTGGTCAGGTCCTTGCCGTGCGGCTTGCGAACGCGGTGATGCTCGCCGCCGAGGCCGAACGCGATCTCGTTGTGGCCCTTGTGATCGACCGTCCCAAGCCTCTCGAACAGGGACACCACGCCGGACCATTCCAGGTTGTGCGAGAGCGGATGCTGGTAAAGCGCCTCGATCGTGCTGCGGCTGGTTTTCGACAGTGTGGCCCAATCCCCTCGGGCGGGACTGAACGTCGCCGTGACTTCGACTTCTTTCACAGTAGCCATCCTTGGTTGGAGTGCTAGCGACGCCGCCGCAATGCAGGCGGACAATCGAGCGCAAGCGCGCCTGTCTCGATAGGCTCGGGAAATACCCATGCGGCCGCAGTCTCTAAAGGCGCGCTCATGTCTGGGTGCTCGAACCACACTGCCTGAGGCGCCGGCGAAATCGGCATCCCGCCAATGCGGCCCGCAATTTCAGACAACCACCGGCATGAGTAGATTCCGGGCCTGTCCCGGCCATGGCCAACATCGGTATTGCGGTCGTTGCAGCGGACACGTCTGTGTCGAACGGGCCTAGTGCCGACTGCCAGACCAGGTAAGGACGCGCGTAAATGAGCCCTCGCCATGGCGACGAACCTGCCGACCGCGCGACCGCAGCCACGATGCTGCTCGCGACACGGCAGCCACATCCGGTGATCAAGGCGGATGCGGCGCCGGCTGAAGTCGGCAGGCGCGAACGCTCACCAACAGGACCAGCGGCTGCCGCGCCTCGCCCGATAATGGCGCCATCGAGGTGACCGAAACGGGTATTGTTCGACTGCAGGCGCCTCCCCGGTCCGCCGCGGCGCCGGACGGTCCACTAAGCGTTCCCGCTCCCATAAGTCGCGCAGGCCTTCGCCGGGTGCTGCCGTTTCTATGGCAGCACCGATGGTTCACGCTGGCCACCTGCGCCTTGATCGGCCTGGGCGCGTGGCAGGCGGCACGCCTCATCGTTGGTCCCGAAGTGGTCGTGGACGTGGTCCGGCGTGGGCTGCTGATCGAGACCGTGGTCGCAACGGGCAGCGTCCAAACCCCGTTCCGGGTCTCCATCGCAAGCCAGATCACCGGCACGGTGGATCAGGTGCGCGTGGACGAGGGGCAGCGCGTGACCCAAGGGCAGACGTTGGTCATCCTGGACGAGAGAGAGCTGACGTCCGCGGTCCTTCAGGCCAAGGGTGTCGTGAACCAGGCCGAGGCACGGATGCGCCAGCTTCAAGAATTGACGCTTCCGACAGCGCGCGAGGCCCTGAAGGATGCGCAGGCCACCTCGCTGAATGCTCAGCAAACCTATGACCGCGCCCTGAGCCTGGCCAAAAGCGGCTTCGAAACCCGGGTCGCCCTCGATGCCGCTAAAAAGGACGTGGACGTTGCCCGGACGCAAATACGGACCGCCGAACTTCAGGTCTACACATCGGCGCCCGGCGGCAGCGACTTCGTGATGGCCCAGACCCAGCTCGATCAGGCCCA
>JAYVOF010000166.1:0-3733 GCA_043758105.1 Rhodospirillales bacterium
ATTTTTGGGTGGGGCGCAGCGGGGTCGCCAGCTTGGGGCATTGGCAGGTCCCTCGCCTGGTTCCATTTAATGAAGAGCAATATAAGTCTGATGCGCTGCTGTCGGTAGATGCTTGGCCATTGGATGCGACAGCGGACGGGTTTGTCTTGAGCGAACGTGCCCGGCGAGTTTTGGGGCCGGTCTTGAGTCAGTGCGGTGAGCTTCTACCAGTTTATGTGCTTGATAGGATACTCTGGTGGTTTAATTGCTTGGTGCGGGTGGATGCGCTTGCGGCGGGAACAAGCGGTGAGTGGATTGAGAGTGGGGGCGAGCGGTTTTTAGCGGAGGTTCGTCAGCTGGAATTTCAGCTGGAGCGAGTTCAGGCGGCCCCCCCTGTATTCCGGGTTCCAGAACTACCGGCTGGTTACCTGTTTGCGGGCTTGAGCTTATTGAAGTTTGTTGAGCGTTCGGAGCTGGTGGGTTTTCGATTCGATCTGGTTTGGAGCGTTGAAGATGGCGGCGTTGTCTCACCGGAAGGGTTTGGGTTTGAGTTGAACAATCCAGATCGTGTTGAAGCAAAACGGTTCGCCTTACGACCTAAATGACTTCTTTCTAAAGTCGCCGCGGCGTGAATACTCCGCCCTTTCTGATGCTCCTCATTGTGGCTTCCATCGTACGGAAGCTTGACAAGACGGGGCAACTCAAATCGTCCGATTTGTCGACCTCTAGGGCGCTTCATAAATCGGATCAGCTTCGGCCTCGGAAGCCGGCCGAGTCGCAAGAGTCCAGGCCGTTGGCCCGGTACTTTCACCTCTTGTGATAGAAAATCGCCTATATCTGCCTCGGCTCCGCAAGGGGTGCCCCACCCAGGATGACCATCCTGGGTGGGGCGGTTGGCGGCGGATCGTTTCCACCCTGAGCCGTTATGGGCTCATTCGTAGCGTGATCGCGCCAGCCTTTTCTTCACCGGACCCGGATGGTTGCCGGAACTTTAGGTTCGCTCACACAAGGCGGGGTCAAACGAAGATGACGGATCATAGCACACTCACCGGCGGGATCGATGTCGCCAAAGAGTTTCTCGACAGTGTCGTTCACATTCAATAACCGTCACCCACTGGCCCAACACCGACACAGGCTGGGCGCAATTGGCGGCGGACTATACCAAGGCCGGGGTCACCCAGGTCGGGGTCGAGGCCTCGGGCGGGTATGAGCGCGGGGTGGCCCGATATCTGCGGGCCAAGGGCTTCAAGGTCATTCTGCTCCAGCCCCTTCAGGCCAAAGCCTTTGGCATGCTGCATCTGCGCCGGGCCAAGACCGACAGGATCGATGCGATCTTGATCGCCGCCTGCACCCACCTGCTCGGCGACCGAGGCAAGATGGTGCCCGACCCCCGCATGGACGCCCTGGGGGACCACCTGACCTTCACCGAGCAGATCGAGGAAGACATCGCCCGCTTCAAGACCCGGCTCGAGCACATCACCGACAAACGCCTGCGCCGCAGTGTCGACGCCGACATCGAGCGGTGCACCAAGCGGCGGTTGATGGAAATCAAGCGCTTACTGGCTGAGCTGGGAGGGCACGAGGACCTTTCTGAGCGGCTGAAGCTGGTGCTAAGCGTGCCCTTGGTCGGGGAGCGGACGGCGCTGGCGCTGGTCATCCGCATGCCCGAGCTGGGCCAGATCAGCCGCGAGGAGGCGGCTTCACTCGCCGGGCTTGCGCCGTTCACGCGGCAGAGCGGCGAGTGGCAGGGTCAGACGCATATCGGCGGCGGCCGCACCCGGCTCCGGAAGTCGCTGTATATGGCGGCCTTCGCCGGCGCGCGCCGATGGAACCCGGCGCTGCAGCAAATGCATATCCGGCTGTGCGCGCGCGGAACCTCGCATATCAGCGCCATCGTCGCCTGCGCGCGCAAGCTGCTGATCCAGGTCAACGCCGTCGTAGCCCGCGGCACGCCTTGGAAAGACCGGGATGCCGTGCCTGCATGACCAGCTCCCCCAATGTTCCTTAGTTCGGATGCAAACGATCCTGTTCCCTCGTCCCGTCCTGCATTCCATCCGCCGCCCGGGTGCGGAGGCGGTCAAGGAGGGCCGCTTGGCCACCGCGAAGCGGCGCGCAGCGTCCTTGATGGCCCCCGCACCCGGCGGCATCATCGGCAAAGGAAGGGGTGGCGTAATTGAAGCGAGATCGGAACGGGTTTAATGGTTGCTACGACGCCGACCGCGCCTTTGTGGCTGGCCGCTGAAGCGCGCACACAGGGCTAGGCTTCGCCATCCACCTTGGCATCGTGCGGTTCCTAGGCACCTTCCTGGAGCAGCCCGCGGACGTGCCGGCCCAGGCCGTAGCCTCCATGGCCGGCCAGCTCGGCATCCAGGCCGGCGGCCTGCTGGCGGACTACGCGGGCACGAGTGACACTGGAACCATCCGGCCGAGATCAGAGACCGCCACGGCTATTGCACCTTCTCCGAACCCTTCGTGCAGTTCCGGCTTAACCGCTGGCTCTACGCCCTGTGCTGGACTGCCACCGCTTCCTGCCCGGCCTGGCGCGCGTCGCCCTCCTTGGTGCGACACGGATCTAGGCTTTTGGGTCCACGGCGCCGTCGCGGACCGCGCGCCAGCCAGCCCGGCGGCACGAATTCGACCGCTGTCTGGCCGCGCCGCCGTCGCCTTTGCGCAGGTGGTGTAGGGCGGCCAGCAGGGGCTTGGCGGCACGGCGTGGTCGGGGTGCTCGGGGTCGGCGAGGGTCCGGGTGGGTGATGGGGCAGTCCGGCCGGGTAATCCAAGCGCCGGCGGCCCTGTCGACGAACATGCGTAAGCCCGGGCCGCTGCCCTTGTCGAAGCCGACGAAGTTGCGGCGGGAGGCCGGGCGACATACGCGAACACTCAATTCAGCCACCGCGAGCCAGACCCGCACCCCGGCCGGGACCGGGACCGGGACCGGGATCATCCGTGCAACGCCGCAAGCAAGCCGCGGAGCGTCGCCGCGCTGACGCCTCGTCGATGCGCAGCACCACCCCATCCGGAAACACGACCTCTATCCGCCCATGCTCCGCCCGCTGCTGCCGGGGTGGTCGCGCGACTGGTGCCGAAACAGACGGGGATGCGGGCCGGGGCTGGTCCATGGCGACCCGCACGGGCAGAAATACCGGCGCATCCTCCACCAACTGCCCGCACCGCTGCGCATCGCGCCACTGCCACAGCAGCCCGCGGCTCAGGTCGTGACGGCGTGCGACGTCGTTGAACTTGACGCCGGGTTCGTCCAGCTCGGCCAGGATCCGCAGCTTGTTCCCACCCCGCCACCGCCTGCGCCGCTCAACCCGATCTCAGCCGTTTGCGATCCGGCGCCGGGCCGCAGAACATGGCAACCGTCCGGCACATGGCGACGAACCTCCTGCGAGGGCCAAAGGACAAGCACAGCCTGAAGCTAAGGCGGACATCAGCCGCATGGGACACCGCTTATCTCGAAGCCTTGCTCCGGCAATCAGCGTGACCGCCTTTTAAGCGATTCCCCTGACAACGCCGGGATAGGCCTCGACGAACAGCCATGACGCGTGCTTGTCATCGCCCGACGTGATTGAGCAATCAGTCAAGCAACATGGGTTTGAGTATCAATGACCACTCCAACCACCATGTCCCATCCAAAAGTCAGGCGGTGGCTGGATATTCCAACTTTGATGGGTCAACGCCTCCCCCTTTGAGCATGCGACCTTATTGGCGAGCGGTTTACCATCACAGTCATTCACTTTAGGAGAGTCTT